>DNPO01000046.1:641-5747 GCA_003501375.1 Candidatus Sumerlaeota bacterium
AGTCCGGCCGGAAGTCGTGGCCCCAGCGCGATACGCAGTGCGCCTCGTCCACCGCCAGCAGCGAAATTTCCTGGCCACGCAGTAATTGACGAAATTTTTCGCTACCGAAACGCTCCGGCGAGGTATACAGAATTTTCAATTCTTTGCGACGCAACTTATCATAAACCGCAAACGACTCTTCACGTTCAAGTGAGGAGTCGATCCGCGCAGCGGGAATCCCGCGCGCTTCCAGAAAACCGAGTTGATCCTTCATCAGCGCGATCAGCGGCGAGATTACCAACGTAAGACCGCTGAACATGAGCGCGGGCAATTGGTAGCACAAACTTTTGCCGCTACCCGTGGGGAAAATGGAAAGAACGGATTGCCCGGCCAATAACCGTTCAATGGCATCGGACTGCCCACCCCGCAATTCCGAAAAACCGAAATGTTCTTCCAAGACCTGTTGCACTTCCGCGTTCATGCGCTGCCTTCCTTAGTTCCCCCGCTCTGCAGGGACTCTCCAGTTTGCCAGCCGATACCAATTGCGTCAACACCCAATTTTTGCCACGAAACGGGTGTTCATATTTTCATTCCATTTTCCATCTTCATTTATTATTTTCCCTTGACAACCCGCGCTTGTTTGGCTGACAATCCAATCCTCGTAGAGAAACAAGAAGAGTTGTTGAAAACAAGTGCATCGGAAAAAATTGCATCCGACTCAGCACAAAAAAACACAAAAAGGAGACAAGGCCATGTTTCAGAAACTGCATCAGGGGTATTCGCGCTCCAGTAGCGTTTCCAGCGCGCCATACTTAGCTCCACCGATTGAGGGGACGGGACAAATATTCACCTTCACGCCCGTTCCCATTGACAGCAGCGCGTCCGATTATCATCAACCGTGGGATGGATACGTTCCGTCCTGCACGCTAACGACGCAGACCGACTGCCAGTATTTTCCCGCCCAGACCGCCAACATCAAGGTGCAGGATATTTACACCGGCATTGAGGTAGAGGGGGATGACTGGATGCAAATGGCATGCCAAGCCGCCCAGGATTCTGTCGGCGACAACGGCGGGCCGTTCGGTGCGGTCATTTTGCAAATCGACGATACCACCAATCAGATCATTCGCTACTGGGTCAACCACAACCAGGTCACGTCCACCAACGACCCCACTGCGCACGCAGAAGTAATGACCATCCGCAGTGCATGCGCATCGTTGGGCGTGTTCAACCTCGGCTGCATTCAGAAGGCCGACTCGCTGTTGTCGCAACCAAATGCGACATCTCACTGTGTTATTTACAGCAGTGCAGAACCCTGTCCCATGTGCTACTCCGCGATTTGCTGGGCCAACCTCCCCATGTTGCTCTTTGGAGCAACGCGTTTCGACGCCGCCGTGCAGGGCGTTAATTTTTCCGACGAAGCGATTTACGAGGAACTTGAAAAACCTTACTCCGAGCGCAACATGAAGGTCTACCAGTGCACGGTGGACAACTCGCTCGATGCGTTTAATCTCTGGAAACGTTCCGAGAAAACGCCGTACTAACAACCCATTTCACAAAGGACAACAACATGAGCGTTCAGTCTAGAATTTTGATTGTAGTCAACAAATATTGGGAATGCGACCCGGTGTGCTGGGTCTTAACCAACAAGTATCTGAATGATTGCTGCAAAGTCAGCCTTCCCTGGCCCACGCTCGTAAATTACCCGTACTACGGCCCGGTTCCGCAACCTTCCACCCCGCGCTTGATTTACACCTCCGCTGACGGAACAACCCAGGTGGAAGTGTGGTGCATTTCCGACCTGCTCAGCGTCTACCCCAACACCTCCGCCTACCAATCGAGTTCCGAATGCAAAATCAACGTGCTGCCCCAAATTTTCACTTACAGCAACCTGCCCGTTAATCTGGTCGTGGCCGTGGGTACCGCATCGTCCGGCCCCTTTTACCCACCATACAAACAGGACAACATCAATGGTTCGGTCATTGTTGGCAGCAAGGTCTTTATGCACGATGGGCATCCCGCCAGCGATCCGAATCCCAACAGTGCCTGGCGTTGCACCTACTTTGACCAATTGATGAATTCGACCGTTGCCACCTCCGTATGGCAAGGCCTCGGCAACAGTGTGCTGGAAACCGCTTTGCTGTGCCCACCGACCTATCCCGCCACCAACGGGCAGCATATTTATACGGATGGAAACTATGTCGCAATTGGCGACATCAACGTGACGGATTACACAGAATACCCCACGAAGGACAAGGCAGCGGGACAAGCGTTTGTTACAAACAATCCGGGTAATACCGACGGCGTTTCGCTCGAAACCACGCACGGCCTGATCTATGCCACGGCACGCGACGCCTTCAAAGGCGACCCGCCGTTCCTGTTCGTTAGCGGCGTAGTAGATCGCTTTACCATGTTCAATATTGACGTGAATTCAAAAGTGTATGCGCAGAACGTAACCGGTGCGCACAACGCGGGCGTGGTGGTTGCCCAGATTGTTGCGAACGCGCTGACCGCTTAATTAGTCCTTTTCGTCGTTGCAGTCCTTTATGTCCTTGTTACAAGGCTAAGGACACAAAGGACTGCAACGACGAAAAGGACGCAACGCTCTTGGGACTAGTGAAACTTGTCATCCCGAATTGCCTGCACAATATCAGGAATCTCGCCCAGGCGATTGAGCAACACGTTTAATTGCCCGTTGTTTTGCACCAGTACGCTAAAACGCAAAATCGCTTGGCTACGCCGCTGATCGCTACGCGAGGTGGATGCCACAATCATAATGTTCAGGCTGGAAATCGCATCGGTTACGTCGCGCAAAATACCCGTGCGGTCCTGCGCGGTCACACGAACACCCACTTCCTTCATGGCAGAGACCGTTCCACTGGACCACGAAACCGGCACCATGCGTGCAATGAAGTTGGGTGACTGCGTTAGCCAACGACTCAGGTAGGAACATTGGCTGTTGTGGATGCTGATGCCACGCCCGCGCGTGACCACCCCACTGATGGGATCGCCCGGTTGCGGGCGGCAACATTGCGCGATGCGCGTGAGCGTCCCCGGCAACCCGTCCACCAGAATTGCGGGCGTATCCGTTTTCTTGCCCGATTCACTCTCTGGGGTTGTAGCGCTTGGCTTGGGTAGCGGACGCGCAACTGGCGGTGGCAGAAAACGTGCCACGAGCAACCCAACGGGAATACCGCCAAAACCGACTTCGGACAAAAGATCATCAATCGATCGGGCATGGAAGTTGGCCAAATGCTTTTCCAGCGTGGCATTGATTTCCACCGCTGACTTGTGCAGCCCGGCACGGGTAAGTCCCTTGAGCAACATGTCGCGCCCCAACTGGACATTGCCACCATAATCACGTTGCTTCAACCAGTGCTTTATTTTTGCGCGCGCTCGCGGCGTGGTGATAATTTTGAGCCAGTCGGATGACGGGTGCGGCGTCTTGCTGGTGACAATCTCCACCACATCGCCCATTTTCAACTCGGTACGCAAGGGAACAAACTGGTTTTTAATTTTTGCTCCGATGCAACGGTGTCCCAGATCGGTGTGGATGCGATAGGCAAAGTCCAGAATGTTGGAGCCGCGCTGCATCTCCACCACATCGCCGCCGGGAGTAAAACAGAAAACTTTGTCGTCGAAAATGTCCTGCTTCAAATCGTGCAGTAGTTCACCCGCACCGCCGGAATCGGCCAAATCGAGCATCTGGCGCACCCAGGCGAGTTTCTTCTCAAACTCCGCGTCGGACTTGCGCCCTTCCTTATACTTCCAGTGCGCTGCAATACCTTCCTCGG
This sequence comes from Candidatus Sumerlaeota bacterium, assembly GCA_003501375.1. Classification (GTDB taxonomy): domain Bacteria; phylum Sumerlaeota; class Sumerlaeia; order UBA8349; family UBA8349; genus UBA8349. Next base: position 4,415 of record DNPO01000046.1, read on the forward strand.
CGACACGGTGCATTTCCCAAGTGCGGATTTGAATCTCGGTCATCTGCGCACCCAGCCCGAGCACCTTGGTGTGGATGGACTGGTAAAAGTTTTCTTTGGGCAACGCAATGTAATCCGAAAAATGCTCCGGCACCGGTTTCCAAATGGAATGGATGATGCCCAGTATTTCGTAGCACTCCGAACGCGTGTTACAAATGACACGCAGCGCGTTGAGATCGTAAATTTCATCAAAACTAAGTTTTTGGGTTCGCATTTTCTGGAAGATGCTCCAGAAATGCTTGGGACGACCGCTCACCGTCGCATCGATATTGCTTTCCTTCAGCCTCGCTTGCAAAAAAGCCACCGATTCTTGAATATGCGTTTCACGATCGGTTTTTTTTGCGGCAATCTGCGTGCGCAAATCGTAATACGCTTCCGGGTAAAGGTAGCGCATGGACAAATCTTCCAACTCGGATTTGATGCGATAAATCCCGAGGCGGTGCGCTAACGGCGCGTAAATATCCATGGTGGAACGGGCAATGCGCCGCTGTTTAACAGCGGGCAGATGCTGAAGCGTCTGCATGTTGTGCAGCCGGTCAGCCAACTTGATCAGAATCACGCGCACATCACGCGCCATCGCAAAAATCATTTTGCGCAAATTCTCGGTTTGCTCTTCATGCTTGGAACTGAAATGCAGCGAAGAAATCTTGGTAACGCCGCCTACCAAATCGGCAATAGGGTCGGGAAATGTCGCTTTAATCTGCTCGTAAGTAATCGTGGTATCTTCCACCAGATCGTGCAGCAGCGCAGCACAAACGGCCTTCCAATCCAGTCCCTGCTCCATCAGCAATTTTGCCACCGCCACGGGATGGACAATATACGGCTCACCCGACAGACGCTTGACCCCGCGATGGTTCGTTTCGGCCAACGTGTAAGCCTTCAGAATCCACTCGCGCTCCTCGGGGACAAAGCGCTGAATGTCCGTTCCAAAAACTTCGGATAGGCTATCCGATGTGGGGGGAGGGCAGTAAAGGGGAGCGCCCGGACTGTCGGGTGGTACGTCAGAGGAGGGCGAAGCGGAATGGGGCATGCTGGATGTCTTACTTTCCCTAAAATATAGGAACCGCCAAGACGTCGAGAAGTTGAGAAAACCTCTTGGCGTTCTTGGCGTCGTCACGGCTCAATTTTTTTACTCTTCGGACTTCAACCCCATGCTCAGGCGCCCTTCAATTTTCGCGCCCTTCTCAATAATCAACGCGCCCGGTTGCGTTTCCAAATCGCCGAACACCTCACCGGTCGCCAAAACTTCCAACCGCTCGCTGATGCGCAAATTGCCTACCACTTTACCACTAAT
>DNPO01000373.1:0-5470 GCA_003501375.1 Candidatus Sumerlaeota bacterium
ATTGGGAGCCTCATCAATATCTTGTGTTGTTTGTTCTTCATGCTTTTTGTCCCGGTTTATTTTGTGGGGGTACTTGTTTGTTGCATCCAAAATCTGATAGTCCTTTTCGGCCCCAAGGGGCCACGCGGAATGAGCATTTCGGAGCAGCAATACAGTGTTGCTTGTTTGTTTTTTGTGCTGTTGCCTGTTGTGTTGTATGTATACGAACCAGCAGGAGTGGGGCTATTTTTTGCCAGCATGATTTTCTGGTTTGTCCTACGGCAGGTACAGCAAAGCAGTATGTTTGCGGGGAAAACATTTTTACCAGCCGCTTGTGTGCTGCTGCTCTGCATGGGGGGTGCCTTGTTTATTCCACCCGTGGTTCATCCTTGGAATGCACGCAAGGAGGCGGCTGACATGGACTATCGCGCGATGGAGGCTATCTTTCAGGGAAAACTGCCTGCTTCGTTCAAGATTGTGAAAACCCATTATCCGGGGTTTAGCCGTATTTTTAATGGCCCGGACGGGCCTGGGGAGCCGTATTATCTAGTTACTGTGGAAAAGCAGGAATATGCGGAATTGATGTCCCGGGTAAAAAAGGAAGAAATTCCCTCAAGTGATTTTCAACGCCACGCTCATAGTCCAATGAGAATGGCGACAGCATTTGATTTAGACCCGATCAAGGATCATTTGGACAAGATGCGAATGTATACCTTGCCCAAAACTACCGTGGTAGTGGATGAGATTTCTACTCCAACGCGACTTTATATCAGCACGATAGTTCCATACACTAAAGATGTGAGAGACGGTTTCAAAGCCTCTGGCCTAGCAAAGTAGTCTCAGAGAATCTTTGAATCGGGGACTGGATGCGATTCCCCGATTCAAAGATTTCCTTGCAGAACGTGGCATAAAACCCGAGCGCTTGCACCTTACCACGCCCTCCGTGGAGGATACAGCGAGTGCGGAACCGCGCGTGGATTTGTCGCTATAAAAAAATGAAACGCGGTCCCGCACATATCCATGTTTAATAAAAAAAAGCAGGATTACGGAATCAGAAAAAAACCGTAAATCCTGCCTTTTTTTTATCCAATCAACAACTGCTTACGCTTATCGAACCGCAAGCGGGCAATTCGCCGTACAGGGTTGGCAATCATGCTCCAGCATCCACTGGTCAAAACCGTAGCAATTATGCGTATAATCGGCATCTTTGACAGTTTTAATCATCTTGTCCGTTAGTTTTCCAGAGGTCTTGGCAACCTTGCTGGGACTATTGACGCTGACCGTCGAATCCAGTGTGATAACCACATCAGACTTCTCATCCATCTTGCTCTCATTCCCAAAGAAATAACCAGCATAGGGAATGGAAGAGAAGAATGGAATGCCGACATTATTCTTTGCCTTGTTGGTGCGCTTGAGACCAGCCAGCAATGTGGTCTCACCATCCCGAACGCGAACGCGAGTTTCCAAAATATTCTCATTAATCACCGGTATCTGCCCCTCCGACTCCGTATTTGATATCTGGGCGTCCAGTGCCAAAAGACTCAGTTCGGTACTTTCGGTGCCAATATAGGGTTGAATTACCAGAACTAATCCGACCATCCCATTTTGTGCTGCAGACACAGTGCGACTCCAGTTTGATCGGTTAACAGAAACTGTAGTCGGGTTGTAAACGGTAACCGCCCCATTCGGCGCGGCTACTGTCGCAGCATCCACCGCATCGGCAATAACGATATCCGCGTCAACATCACCAGCCCCCCACAAAACAACCCAAGCGCGGAAGGCTGTATTTATTTGCGCAACAGTGGTGGCAGCATTTAGAGCCGTAACCAAATCACTATAGTGTGAAAAACCAGAACTGATCTCATTGAGGATGTACGTTCGGTAGGTGCTTATGTTGATGGTCGTACCGCCGGTAGTAACGGAAGTAACCGCATCCAAGGTGGCAATCGTTCCTGACAGGTTAGACTGGGTTCGGTCAAACGAGCTGCTAATTCCAGCCACCGATTGTGTTTCATACCAGAGCGCACTCTGTCCACTGACAGTGTGCAACGAAGCAGAGGCTAAAACTTTCGTTTTGCTGCGTACCTTCAAAAAGTCAAAATACGCGGCGGTAATCCACGCATTGGTAGACGCATAGTGTTGCGTAGCGTCCGTCAGCACCTCATGCACATTTGTGTTTGCCACCGCCGAGGTGTTGGGCAAATAGGGCGAATAAATACTGCTCGCGTTCTTGTAGGTAGTAACCGCGCGCTCAGCGCCCTGCACCAATTGAAAGAGGTTGCTTCCCGGGCCATTTTTCCAGTTGAGATAATCTACACCAATTTTCGTCGCTGTATTGTCTGATATTTCGAAAAAATTCGCGTCAACCTTGATCTCACTAACCGGAATATCAGCCGCTTGGGAAACGTCCTGATAATTTTTCAGTTGGCCTCCATCGTTCAGATGCGTTGCCGTATTACTCGCCGTATCGATCTTTGAATTGGCAATACCACCGGACGCATAAACCATTGCAATCGCATTCGTTTCCGTCGCATCCCGGAACTTGGGGACATACTTGCCAACAGCGGTGCCATCATCCGTAGCGGTCACCCAGTCCTTGTCCAAACCGCGGATGGCCTCTTCCACGTAGGGAATCTGGAAGGGAGGACATGTGACCTGGATAAAAGTCTGTTTCTTTTCCGTGTCATTCACAACTTCTGCCGCTCCACCTTCCAGAGCAACAATCTGGCGCACAATACTCCGCAGTTCACGCACCTTGGCGCTCTTGACCGGAATCAGTTTGGCGACGAATTGATTCGTCAAATCCTTCTGGTTAACCCGAAGAACCTTGACTGCACCGTCCGTGGTTTTCACGTTGATCTGATCGTTCTGATTCCTGTAATTGTCCACATGACTCACACTGGCATCCGGACTGGACGCTGCACCCATTGCGTTGGAACTTCCCGAGGGCTTATTTACCGGGTTGGTACTGTCCGTCGCATACTAGTCATAAGTTGCCATGCTCAAACCGCAAAGGGAAAAAAGAAATGGCAGGAGGAAAGTGATTTGCTTTGCATTGAGTTTCATCATAGATTGAGTTTCTCCCCAAAAAAAGTTTGGCACAACAAACCTGTAGGCTACAGCGAAACATCCCAGCCGGTGCTAAGTCAAGAAAAAAACAGAAAAGCCAATGTTTTTTTGATAATTAACCACAAGCCTTACGCTAATAATTGTTCCAAGTTTTCGAGTGAATCTTCAATTTCCACCTCCTGCAAGGCCACAAAAACCGGGTCAAGATTCAAAAATTGCGTGTAAGGTAAATTCATGATAGACAACCCGGGATTGGGATGCAACGTGATACCAGTCTTAGCAAGCAAGTTATTTTCCACCTGCAATATGTTGAAGAGCAAATCCGTCTGAGTTTCGTAGTCATCCGGCGTCGTATGCGTGGCCACTATTTTCTGAATTTTCCCATCAAAATGCATTGAGGATAAAACCGACGCACCAATCCGCGCATGCGTTTCGTGGATAAATTCCCGAAGTGCAGCATCACCAATTTCATCTACCATTTCGCCATCCTTGCAAAAATGGTCAATAGCCGTCAAAATTACCACCACACCCATATCGTGCAGCAAACCAATCAGATAAGCCTCCCCGGCAATCTCGCCCTTGCCAATATGCTCGGCAAGGGAACGCGAGCCAACCGCGCACGACAGTGAGTGCTTCCACCAGATTTTGTAACATTCCTTGAGAATCGGGTGCTTGGGCTTGAAAATGTCTTTTAGCATACTGGTAAGGAAAAGGTTGCGCACCGTTTCAAACCCTAATCGCATGATCGCGCGATCAATAGTTTTCATCTTCACCGCGCCGGCGTAGGCCGGGGAATTGGCTTGGTTTAGAATCCGTGTTGCCAGAACCGGATCGGTTTCGATCAAATCCGTCAGTTCCTTCACCGATGCTTTTTCGTGGCTCAGAAGTGCGCTCACCCGGTTAGTAGTTTTATCCCAAACAGGGATGCTTCCCCTGTTTTTCTCAACAAATTCCAGTATCTGTCCTGCCAGTTCTGCACTAAGGCTCATGCCAATCCCTCCGTCAATCTTTGAATCACATCCATCGGACGCGGTTTGGAAGAATAGGGGACACAACGCCGAATTTCATCCAAGGATGTTAACCCACGCGCCGCTTTTACCAGGCCATCCTCCAGCATGGTAGTCAACCCCGTATGTTCAATTCCAATCCGTCGGATTTCGTAAGATGTCTTTTTTTCCAGCACCGCGTTGCGCAGCGCTTCGCTCAACACCAACACCTCGTAAATGCCCACACGCCCGGAATACCCCGTATGTCCGCACAGAGTACAACCTCTCCCCTGGTAGAAAGTAAAACGCGCGACATCTTCCGGGTCAAGCGCCAAACGCCGCTGGTCCACCGCTGAAGGAATGTGTTTCTCCTTACACGCCGGACACACACGTCGCAGCAGACGCTGCGCGACGACGGACAAAACAGTGGATGAAATCAGGAAGGTTTCAATGTCCATATCGATCAAACGAATGATACCACCGATGGAGTCTTCCGTGTGGAAGGTGGAGAAAACCTTGTGCCCCGTGAGCGCCGCCTGAATAGCCACTGCAGCAGTTGTCTTATCACGGATTTCACCCATTACAATCACGTCCGGGTCCTGGCGCATCATGGCCTTGAGCGTGTCTTCAAATGTCAAGCCAAACTCAGGTTTTACCGAACACTGCACAATACCATCAATCACATACTCGACAGGGTCTTCCGCCGTGATAATCTTGAGCGATTGCGAATTGATAAAGTCCAGCGAACTATACAACGTCGTAGTCTTGCCCGATCCCGTGGGGCCGGTAAAAATTACCACACCAGACGATGGTTCCAGCACCTCTTCAATGTAGCGCTCCTCTGTCTTTTTTGCCATGCCCAGTTCGTGCAAATTGCGCAGCGACTGCTTCTGATTCAGCAGGCGCAACACAATCGTCTCACCGTAAATCGACACATAGGACGACATACGAATATCAACGCGCGTCCCATAATAATCAAAGTTAATTTTCCCATCCTGATGCCGCCGCTTGTTGGCAATGTCCGCACCGGACAATACCTTCACGCGGCTCAGAATCGCTTCCTGCATGTTTTTTGGAATATCGGTTTTGTGGATCAACACCCCATCTTTGCGAAAGCGAACGCGCAGCGTCTTGCCCAGCGGCTCAATGTGAATATCGCTCACATTCAGATCAACCGCATCCAATATAAGTTGATCCACAATATCAATGATATCGCTCTGCTGTTCGCCCGCCACCCGATGAGCCAGGAGATTTTCTATACCATCCACCGCCTGCAAAATATTTTCACGCGTGTTAATCGCAGGCACAATCTTGGATTGGAACAAATCACGCGCCGCAGCCAATGCCTCTTGATTAGAAGGATCGGAAAGGATCACGACCATCCCCTCGTCTGTTTTACAAAAGGGAATCATCTCGTATCGCGTTAAAAACTTCTG
>DNPO01000373.1:5825-6965 GCA_003501375.1 Candidatus Sumerlaeota bacterium
TTCCTTGTCGTTGACAATACCTTCCTTGACCAGAATCTCCCCGAGGCGCCCCTTGTTCTCCTTCTGCATCTGGAGAACGCGTTTTAAACTTTCTTCCGACAGCAGGTTCATCTCCACGAGAAAATCACCTAAACGCAAATCACGCTTGTGCTTGCGCATCATCTCATGAATTTGCGTTTCCGAAACATAGTTCAATGAGAGCAAGACTTGCGATAAGCGCTGAGGAACTTCCAGTTTGGCCTTCACCCGGTGTGCGCGTTCTACCTGCGCCTTTTCGACGATCCCATCCTGCATAAGCATTTGGACAATATCATCGTCGGGAGGAATTACTGTTTTTTCGTCCATCGGGAGGGTTTTCCTGTGTCCAAAAAGCCGAGAAGTGCTATTCGATACGCCTTAAGACTTGGGCATACCTTATTACAGGACAACAAACTTTTTCAAGAGCATTCCACATAGCGCCAGAGCAAGAGAATTCAAAAGTCTGGTAAAGAAGAAAAATACAAGAAAAAAATAAAACCCCCAAACGTTTACCACAGAGGCACAGAGAACTGCAAAACCTTTGATTTTGCAGTTCTCTGTGTCTCTGTGCCTCTGTGGTAAACGTTTTTGCTGTTTGCTTTTTTGCCAAAGATCACCCGCGAGCACGCGCGGTTGAATCAACGTGTTCCCCCATAGCCATAAATGTCCCAGTCACGCATCTCGTTAGCGGGGGTGGCCGGGACAAAGCCCCCTGTATCCCGAAAACAGGGTTCATGGAGAGAGAAATATTAACATGACTGATTAAATCGACAAAAGAGCCAATCGGATAACCTGAATTCGCCTGTTAAAAAAGTAAAATCCCCTTGTATTACGGTTGACAAGAGCGTTGTTCTTGGATACGGTGTAATGTTTAGTGGCGCGCGCCAAGCGTTCAAAGGCTTTGGGCGGACGGACGCCACGCGCGAAACGCAGAGACGAGAGAAAAGGAAAAGCGAATGGCTCGGAAAACCCCATTAGAACGTACCCGTAATATCGGCATCATGGCCCACATTGACGCGGGAAAGACAACCACGACGGAACGTATCCTCTTTTACACGGGTAAGACGTATAAAATCGGCGAAGTGCACGACGGCGGTGCCGAAATGGACTGGATGGAACAGG
>DNPO01000202.1:0-4187 GCA_003501375.1 Candidatus Sumerlaeota bacterium
GAGTTTGATGAAAAGAGGGTAGAGGGAGGGCATGGAGAGTCTCGTGTTCTGGATTGGGAGCCGCATCTAACTGGAGCATTATGCCTAAAGAGAGAGGCGGGGTCAAGAGGGGGCAATAAAAAACCGCGAAGCGCAGTGCGCGCTTCGCGGTAAAAAAGAGAAGTATGGGCACCAACCCCGTACTTCCTTGCTTACTTCTTTGTTTTTTCATCTTTGGTAGCAGGTTCTGCCTTGGCCAGTGTGACACCGCTGGCTTCCAGTTTTTTGGCGATGGCGTCAAAGTCCTTCTTGACTGGCTCGATGCAACCTGAACAGCAAACATAGATACGTTTGCCATCTTTGTCCACAAAGAGTTTTTTGTTAACAGCGCCACCCATGATCGGGCAGGTGGTTTGTTCTTTGCTTGCGGCGGCTGTTACTGTGCCGGAGGTGGGCTTATCATCGCTGGCTGCAAACACGGGGCATGCGAACGCCAAGGCGAAAAGGGCTGCGATGAAGAGAATTCCAAAACGGGGTTTCATGTTTCTGTTTCCTTTCATTTCTTGGACCCTGATTTTTTCGAACTTCAGAGGCTGATTACCGAAACGAGCCTCCACGTACATTATGCACAAATCGAGGGGATGAATCAAGTTTCTAAGGTTCAGTATAAAAAAACCGCAAAGTGCGGTGACGCACTTTGCGGTTTGAAAAACCACTGCTTAGCGAGGTTCTTCTGTTCTAATTATTGTGCCTTGGCAAGCGTAATGCCATCTGCTTCCATCTGTTTTTCAAAGTTGTCGAAACCTTTTGTTAGCACCTCGACGCACCGTTGATCGCAGCCATAGATACGTTTGCCATCTTTGTCGGCGAAAAATTGTTTATTGATTGGATGCTTGGTGATAGGGCAGATGATTTGTTCATTGTTAGCGCCTTTAGCCATTTTCGTATCAGCAGCAGGCTTTTTTTCAGTATCACCGCATCCCATGAAAGCAATACTGGTGAGTACCAAGGAAGCGATGGCAAGCAAATGTAACATACTAAAACGAGTCTTCATGTTTCTAATTCCTTTCGTTTTTAAACATGGTGTTTACCAGACGTAGGAAGAAATTTTCCTACGAACTTACTGCGTCTGCAATGCCGTAATGGCGGCAACATGAACAATGTCTTCGCTTGTGCAACCGCGCGACAGATCGTTCACCGGCAGAGCCAGTCCCTGAAGCAGCGGGCCAAAGGCCAAGCCACCCGTCAGGCGTTCGGTGAGTTTGTAGGCAATGTTGCCCGCGCCAAGGTCGGGGAAAATCAGTGTGTTGGCTTTGCCGGCAACCGGGCTCCCGGGGCACTTGCGCTCGCCAATGCTCTGGATCAACGCTGCATCGCCCTGAAGTTCACCGTCCACCTTCAGGTCGGGACGACGTGCGGCGAGCAGGTTTGCCGCCTCGGCCATTTTCTTCGCATCCGGGTGATCGGCGCTGCCCTTGGTTGAGAAACTCAGATAGGCAATAATCGGCTCCACGCCGATCAGGTGCTTGCAACTCTGCGCGGCGGCTTCGCCAATATCCACCAACTGCTCCAGTGTCGGAGCGGGGATAACGCCGCAGTCCGAGTAAATCATCGCGCCATCTTGACCGTAGGGACAGTCCGGCACCACCATCAGGAAGCAGGAGGAAACGGTTTTCAGCCCCTTGCGTGGGCCAATGCACTTGATCGAAGCGCGGATAACGTTGGCAGTGGTGTTCAACGCGCCAGCAGTCATGCCGTCCGCAATGCCCATAGACACCAGCATGGCGCCAAACCAAAGGGGGTCTTGCAGAAGTTTATTAACTTCATCTTTGCTCAGATTATCTTTGGCGCGACGCGTTTGGTAAGCCGCAATCATGTCGTCCATGCGGTCGAAATGAGCCGGATCAATCACCTTCATTCCGTTCATATCAACACCAGCCTTGGTGGCGCTTTCGGTCAGTGCGATGGGGCTGCCGACGATAAGCGGGGTACCCAGACCCTCATCCATGAACATCCGGGCGGCCTTCATGGTGCGGGGATCCAACACGGCTTCGGCTAGGCAGATGGTCTTTTTCAGTTGTTTTGCTTTTTCACGTTGTTGTTCTACCAGATTCGACATAACAATGCTTCCTTTCAAGAATGCGGCTGATCGTTTGTATTTTGTTGCTTCAAGTAAACGGCGTATTTCCGCCATCCGTAAGCGGGTGGTATCAGGAAACCCCGTGTCATAAACCGTTTTCTTTGATACCCGATTTGAACGGTTCTGTCAATCTGAAAGGTAAAGATTAGGGGTATAAATCCTGCATTGCCAAAGATTGACTGCGCAGGATTTTGCTTGACTGGGGAGAAGAAGCGCAGGATAAATGAACTTGCACCGATTGGCGTAGCCTATGCGAATGAGATATCAAATCACGGTTTTTAACGGAGAAGTCTCATGCTTGTACCACTCATGAAAGCACGTTTGTATACGGCTACAGAAGACGGTAGCAAAGAAGTCGTATGCCATCTCTGCCACCATCGTTGTCATATCGCACCGAGGCACTTGGGAATTTGCGGTGCTCGACGTAACGACGATGGCGAATTGGTTTCGCTTGTTTATGGACGCGCTGTGTCGCTGAATCCCGATCCCATAGAAAAAAAGCCTCTCTTTCATTTTTTGCCCGGGACACATTCGATGTCAACGGGTACGCCGGGGTGTAACTTTACCTGCGCCTTTTGCCAAAATAACGACATTTCACAATTTCTACGGGAATTTCCCGGACGCATACCAATGGGATGGACCAAACCGGATGAGATTGTACAGGCAGCCTTGAACGCTGGATGCGCCAGCATGTCTTTTACCTATACGGAGCCCACTATTTTTTATGAGTACGCCGAAGATACGGGGCGCTTGGGGCTGGAAAAGCACCTGCCATCCTGTTTCGTTTCCAATGGCTTTATGACGCCTGAGACCGTGGACGCGATGAAAGATTGGGTGCGTGCTATCAACGTGGATTTAAAATGTTTTAACGCGGATACCTACCGCAAGGTCATGGGCGGTACTCTGGATGGTGTGCTTGAAACGCTGGTACGACTGCATCATAGCGGTATTTGGTTGGAAATAACGACGCTGGTTGTTCCCGGAATGAATGATTCCGATGACGAACTTTGTGCCATTGCAGAATTTATCGCGAAACTGGACCCGTGCATTCCTTGGCATGTGTCCCGGTTTTTTCCGCATTATAAAATGCGGGCGCAAGTACCCACGGTACTGTCCACCATTCAGCGTGCCATTCAGATCGGGGAAGAGGCCGGTTTAAAATTTGTATACTGTGGCAACGTGCTGGACGGGAAGTATGAATCCACATGGTGCATGGATTGTGGAGCGTTGCTGATTCGTCGATCGGGCTTTACCGTGCTTGACATGCCCATGCTGGCGGGAGGCGCTTGTCCGGATTGCGGAAAAAAATGCCCGGGCGTTTGGAGTATCTAATGTGTTCCTGATATATTGGCGGTCATGCTCCTATCCGTGATACCTCACTTTGTAAATTAAGAACCTCATCAATTTTCCTGCGTATGCGTATCAGGAACTTCTAAGCACTGTCGGTACAAAAGTTTTATCCACCTAATCCGGCATCGGATTTGGAGAATTGCCGAGCACTAAGCGGTGTTTGTCTCGCAACGCGTTGCAACACCGCGCCTGAAGAATATATATATTCGATTGACTTAATCAATCGAATGAATATACACTGAAGTTGTTCGAGAGAAAGGAATGCAAATATAATGTCCAAAAAAATATTACCCACAAAACATCGTAACGCTCAGCCGCAGGCGGAAGATAATACCAAAGAGCGGCTGCTTGCAGCCGGGTTGGAGGTGTTTGCCAAATATGGATTTGAAGGTGCCAGCACGCGCATGTTGGCAACGAAGGCTGGGGTGAACTTGGCTGCGATTCCCTATTACTTCGGCGGCAAGGAAGGGCTTTACCATGCCATTGTGCAACGGATTACCGACCGAATGGCGGTACATATGCAGCCTGCGATTGAGTGGGCTGAGGCGCTGCTTCAGAAACGCCGCGTTCCGCGTCAGGAAATTGTGGAGTTGTTGGGGCGGATGCTGCCCGGGCCGATTCTTATCTTCACCGGGCCGGAAGCGCAATATGTCGGCCCGATTATCGCGCAGGAGCAACAACAGCCAACGTCGGCGTTTCCGATTCTTTATGATGGGTA
>DNPO01000202.1:4587-4742 GCA_003501375.1 Candidatus Sumerlaeota bacterium
AACCATTCTGGAGCGGTTGGGATGCAAGGCGTTTTCCGAAGAGAACGTTCAATTGATTCAACGAATAATTTCCGAGCAGGTGCGGGCGACGTTGATTGGGCTGGATAGCGTAACTTCTGCCAGAAAGCGAGGGGCGCAATCATGAAAAAAATGGG
>DNPO01000202.1:5122-11027 GCA_003501375.1 Candidatus Sumerlaeota bacterium
CAGGTGAACCTGAGTTTTCGCGTGGGGGGGCGTGTGGCAAAGGTCGCGTTTGAAGAAGGCGATTTAGTCAAGGCTGGCGATGTGGTGGCAATGCTCGACTCGGTTCCGCTTGAGGACGACGCACGGGTCGCGCGAGCAAATGTGGAGCAGACATCCGCCACGTTGGCCAAGTATGAAGCGGGGAATCGCCCGCAGGAAATCGCGGTGGCAAAGGCTGCGGTTGCGGTTCGGGAGGCTGACTTGGCACTTGCTGAAAAGGAATTCAGACGGACTCAGGCACTGTTGACGGATGGCGCTATTTCCAAATCGGAATTCGATACTGCCGAGTCGCGCAAAAAGCAGGCGGAAGCCAATCTTACCTCCGCCCGGGAATCGCTGGGATTGAGCAGCGCGGGATTTCGCGAGGAAGATATTAATGCGGCGCGTGCGTCTCTGCACGCTGCCGGGGCTGCGCTGATGCAGGTGCAAACACGCCTCGCCGACACGCGGTTGATTGCGCCATCGGATGGCGTTCTTCTGACACGCGTGGTGGAACCAGGGGCGATGGTAACAGCGGGACAAACCGTTGCAACGCTGTCGTTGACGAAAACGGTTTGGGTACGGGCGTACGTCAATGAAAAAGATTTGGGGAGAATTTCTCCAGGAATGTCCGCCGAAATTTTCACGGATACCGCGCCGAACAAAGCGTACAAGGGGCACATCGGTTTTATTTCGCCTGAAGCGGAGTTTACTCCGAAATCAGTCGAGACGCCCGAGTTACGAACCGCGTTGGTTTATCGGCTGCGCATTATTGCGGATGATCCTGACAATGGTTTGCGGCAGGGAATGCCTGTTACGGTAAAATTGCATCCCCAGGATGGAAAGGACGCTGCGCCATGAGCGCTGCACTGGCGGGACTTAACGACCTGACCAAGTCGTTCAATTCGACGCAGCCGCCTGCGCTTGATTCCCTCTGTGCGGAGATTTTGCCCGGGCGCATCACGGGGTTGGTTGGCCCGGATGGTGCGGGCAAGACCACGCTCATGCGGTTGATGGCCGGGTTGCTGACGCCCACTCGCGGGACGCTTACCGTGTGCGGGTGGGACGTGGTACGCGATGCCCAGCGCATCCATTCGGAAATCGGCTACATGCCGCAACGCTTTGGGTTGTATGAAGACCTCACCGTGATGGAGAACCTGCGGCTGCATGCGGACTTGCGCGGGGTGGTGGGCACGGAGCGCGAGCAGGTGTTTGAACGGTTGCTGGCATTTACCGATCTGGCGCGATTTCAAAAGCGATTGGCGGGTAAATTGTCGGGTGGCATGAAACAGAAATTGGGATTGGCCTGCACGCTGATTCGGCGTCCAAAGTTGTTATTGCTGGATGAGCCGAGTGTGGGCGTTGATCCGATTTCGCGCCGTGAATTGTGGCGGATGGTGCGTGAACTGGTGGACGACGAGACGGGCGTTTTGTGGAGCACTGCTTATCTGGACGAGGCAGAACGCTGCGACGAGGTCTTGCTTTTGAACGCGGGCAAATTACTTTATACGGGCGTGCCGCGCGGCTTGACGGATCGGGTGCGCGGGCGTTCTTTTCAAATTCAAAACATCCGCGAGGGGCGGCGACACGTGTTGACCGAGGCACTGCGCAATGATGTAGTGCGAGACGGTGTGGTGCAGGGACGAAACGTGCGTGTTGTTTTTGCGGAAGGTGCGTCGCCATTGGGGGCGGTTGAACTTGGGGCTAATCCTGAGGCTAAAGTTGTTAGTGTAGAACCGCGTTTTGAAGATGCGTTTGTCGACATATTGGGTGGCGGGCCGGGGGGCGATTCAAAACTGGCGCAGCAGATGGAGCAGATTTCTGACGATGGAAGCATGGTGGTGGAAGCGGTTGGGTTAACCAAGCGGTTTGGCGATTTCACCGCAGCGGAAGACATCTCTTTTTCCATTGGGCGGGGGAGAATATTTGGGCTGCTGGGGCCAAACGGAGCGGGAAAATCCACCACGTTTAAAATGATGTGCGGATTGCTCAAACCAACGGCGGGTACGGCGCATGTGATTGGTTTAAATTTGCAAGATGCTCCAAGTCAGGCGCGCGCGCGGATCGGATACATGGCGCAAAAGTTTTCGCTTTATGGCATTCTGAGTGTGCGACAAAATCTGGAGTTTTTTTCCGGGGCGTATGGGCTGCGCGGGCGACGACAGCGCGAAACGCTGGATCGCATGATCGAAACATTTGCGCTGCAATCGTACCTGAACACCTCTGCTGAAAGTCTACCGCTTGGCTTCAAGCAGCGGCTGGCGCTTGCGTGTGCGGTGATGCACGATCCGGTGGCGTTGTTTCTTGACGAGCCAACCTCGGGGGTTGACCCCATCACGCGACGGGAGTTTTGGACGCACATTAACGGCATGGTGGAGAAGGGCGTTACCGTTGTGGTTACGACGCATTTTATGGACGAAGCCGAGTATTGCGACGAAATCGCGTTGGTCTATCGCGGACGCATCATTGCCACCGGTTCGCCCGATGATCTGAAGGATACCATGCGTACTGACCAGTTGCAGGAACCGACATTGGAAGATGCGTTCATTGCGCTGATTGAGCGTTCGGATGCGGAGAGGGAGGCGATGGAATGAAACAAAATAACTTACCTCCCCGTTCCGGACGAATGCGGCGCGTTCGTGCTTTGATAATTAAAGAGTTTTTACAGGCCGTACGCGATCCCAGCAGCATCATGATCGCTTTTGTGTTGCCGCTGACTTTGTTGTTCCTCTTTGGCTACGGCGTGTCGCTCGATTCCACGCATCTGAGGATCGGTTTGGCTGTCGAGGACTCCTCGCCTGCGGCGCAAAATCTTGTTCACTCGTTTTCCAACACGCCTTACTTTAGCGTGCGTCTGGCCCGGCATCGCAGCGCGTTGGAAGATGATTTGGTTGCGGGGCGCATTCGCGGCATCGTGGTGATCCCTGCGTATTTTTCTGAACGTCTATTGCGGCAAGGGGACACTGCGCCATTGCAGGTAATCTCGGACGGCAGTGAACCCAACACGGCAAGTTTTGTGGAAAATTACGCCAACGGAGTTTTTTCTGCCTGGCTTGTGCAGCAGGGGATGGAACAGGCCAATGCGGTAAAATCTCCCGTGCAAATCGAATCGCGCTTTTGGTTTAACCCGGAACTCAAAAGTCGCAACACGCTCCTGCCGGGGAGCCTCGCGATTATTCTCGCGGTCATTGGCACATTGTTAACAGCCTTGGTTGTTTCACGCGAGTGGGAACGCGGCACGATGGAAGCCATGATGGTAACGCCTGCCAGCATGGGCGAAATTTTGCTGGGCAAGTTGATTCCGTACTTTATTCTGGGCATGGGTTCCATGCTCGTATCGGTTGCTATTTCGCATTTGTTTTTTGAATTGCCCATCCGCGGGTCGTTGGGAGCGTTGTGCGTGGTATCGGCGGCGTTTTTGCTGGCCTCGCTCAGCCTCGGACTGCTCATTTCCAGCGTGGCGAAAAATCAATTCGTCGCCGGGCAGGCGGCGTTACTCGCAGCCTATCTGCCTGCCATGCTACTTTCCGGGTTTGTTTTTGAGATCGATAGTATGCCAGCGCCGATTCGCGCGATTACGTGTGTCGTTCCTGCAAAATACCTGGTGAGTTGTTTGAAGACGATTTTTCTGGCAGGTGATATACCCTCGGTGCTCGTGCCCAATACGCTCGCCATGCTGTCCATTGCCGCCGTGCTGTTGTTGTTGACCTTGCGCAAAGCCGCAAAGACTCTGGAGTAAACCATGTTGCGTCGCATTTTCTCACTCATTTTAAAGGAAGCGCGCATGATCTGGCGCGACAAGAAAAGCCGCATGGTGCTTATCGTGCCGCCGATATTGCAAACGATTATTTTTTCTTTCGCTGTTACGCTTGACGTCAAAAACGTTTCCATCGCCGTGCTGAATCAGGACAGTGGGCGGGAGGGGTATGAACTGGTGGAACGTTTTCGCGGAAGCGGAACCTTTACGCACGTTCTTTATTTGCAGGGAGTGCAGGAAATACAACCGACCATTGATTCGCAAAAGTCCCTGTTGGTTTTGCACATTCCGTCAGATTTTTCCAGACAGGTGGAAGATGGTGCTTCGGGACAGGTGCAACTGATTTTGGATGCGCGGCGCACCAATGCGGCTCAGATATGCCTGGGGTATGCCAACCGAATTGTCAGCACATTCAATCAGGAGATCGAGACGCAGCGAAACATTCCGCACCAGCGCGCTGCTCTGGTGACGCGGACGTGGTTTAATCCCAATAAGACTTTTCCGTGGTTTAGCCTGCCAAGTCTGGTAGCAGTGCTCACGGCGATAGAGGCGTTGTTGCTAACAGGGTTGTCTGTTGCGCGGGAGCGCGAACTTGGTACGTTTGATCAGTTGCTGGTGTCGCCGTTGCAACCGTTTGAAATTTTGGTGGGGAAAAGCGTTCCGCCGATGATCGCCGGTATCGGTGAGGGTACGTTTATTATCACCGTGGCGGTCTTTGTTTTTGGCGTGCCGTTTCAAGGTTCTCTTGCCTTGTTGTATGGCGCGATGTGCGTTTATCTATTGGCGGTGGTGGGTGTTGGCCTTTTCATTTCCAGCCTCGTTGCGACGCAGCAGCAGGCGTTGCTCGGCGTGTTCATGTGCATGATTCCGCTGGTGCAACTTTCCGGGTTTGCGACGCCTGTTGAGAATATGCCGGACTGGCTTCAGGTGTTGAACCATGCCAATCCGATGGCTTACTTTATGACGATCAGCAAAGGTATTTTTTTAAAGGACATGTCGGTGGGTGCCGTGATGAGCAACACCTGGCCAATGGCAATTATCGCCTGCGTTACCCTGACGGCTGCGGCGTGGTTATTCCGTAAGCGGTTGGCGTGATGGGCGAGTTCACTGGACAGATCGCGAGCCCATGATGTAAAGCCCTTACTGTTTTCCGCCTCTTGCGCCGTGCGCTGTTTGCAAATGTTCAATTAAGGTTCCAACCCCAAGGCGTTCCATCACAGCCGCCAGCCGCTCTTTCGCCTGTCCATGCGCGCAGAACCAATCCAGCGTATCGTTTAGCACTGCCACCACCTCATCTTCCGTGTGGCAAACAAACGGCAATTTATCTGCCAGACGTACGCGGCGTCCGCAATTGCCACCGACAAAAATCACATAAGCCGTCTGGCCTTCTTTACGCAGTCCCTGCACGCCAAAATCGTTCGTGATCGGTTTAGCGCAACTGTTGGGACAACCAGTTGTGGCTATCTTGAATTTGTGCGTCAGCGTACGGTCCTTGACCTGATCAAAAATACGTTGTGCCAAACGTTGCGCATCAATAATTCCAAACCGACAAGCCGTTCCCGGACATGCCGAAACGGTGCGGACGTGCGGGCCGGTTCCTCCGGCTGGAATTCCCGCATCAGCCAATGCCTTCAAAACTTCATCGGTTTTTTCGGCGGGAATGTCCTGAATTTCCAATCCCTGACGTGTGGTAAAATGAATCTCTCCGCTTCCATATTTTTGCGCGATCCACGCGAGTGGTTCGAGCGATTCGGCATTGAAACGTCCGCCCACCACCTGAATCCGCACCGAAACCCACGCTGAGTCTTTCATACGAATTACACCGCAAGTTGCCATGATTATCTTTCTCATTCTTTGGGAATCGTATAGGCCCACATAAGCCCCACACCCATAATCCGAGGCAAATTCTACACCGCCAAAACGCCTTCGTCAAGGCATGCAAAACAAGAACACAGTGCGTCATTCTGACGCCCTGCGCCGCCTGCTTTGGGACAAAAAAAGCCCCTCATATATTTAGAAATGCCGTTCGATCTCATTTAAACCCCATTCACAGGGGTAATTGAAAGACCCCGTTTTGTTGTAGATTTTCGTCCCGTAGGGACGTCTGAATTTAGCCCGCCGCTTTAGCGG
>DNPO01000202.1:11414-12640 GCA_003501375.1 Candidatus Sumerlaeota bacterium
CCGCTAAAGCGGCGGGCTAAATTCAAACGTCCCTCCGGGACGAAAACAAAACACCAATACAGTGTTTTGCAATCACCTCATCATTGCCTTAGGTAAATTCCAATTTTTTGGCCCGACTTTTGCATACATCGCTCCAGGGAGTGGGAGGCGAGTGTCCTACCCACCCCGTACTTTTTCTCATCTCGCTCGCAAGGGTGATTCTTATGGCTATGATTGAAACCAAACAATTACGGAAAGTCTTCGGGCCGATTGAAGCCGTCAAGGGCGTTTCGTTCCGCGTGGAAAAGGGCGAAGTGCTCGGATTCCTCGGCCCCAATGGTGCGGGAAAGTCCACCGTGATGCGCATGCTCACGTGTTTCCTCACGCCCACCTCCGGCACCGCCACTGTCGGCGGACACGACATTCTCAACAACTCAATGGCGGTGCGTCGCCTCATCGGTTACTTGCCGGAAAGCAACCCGCTCTATACCGATATGGAGGTGCAGGGGTTTCTCCAGTTCATCGGCGAAATGCGTGGCTTCAGCGGCGCTGAATTAAAAAAGCGCGTGGATAAAGCAATCGAAATGTGCTGGCTGACCAACGTACGTCGGCAAATGATCGAGACGCTGTCCAAGGGGTACCAGCGGCGCGTTGGGCTGGCACAAACGCTTCTGCACGATCCGCAGGTACTGGTGTTGGATGAGCCAACTGACGGTTTGGACCCCAACCAAAAATATGAAGTGCGATCGCTAATCCAAGGGATGGCGGCGGAAAAGTCCATTATCATTTCCACGCACATTCTGGAAGAGGTCGAGCACATTTGCACTCGGGCGATTATCATTGCCAACGGACGGATTTTGGAAGATAACACGCCCGATGCGCTTACTGCGCGGTCAAAATCGCATGGTGCGGTGATTCTGACGATGGCTGGCAAGGTGGACATTGCCGCGCTGGAAAATCTGACCAACGTCAAAAGCGTGGAAAAAATGGACGCAGAAAACGGCTTGCAACGTGTGCATGTTTTCCCGAAGTTGGGCCAGGTGATTTCGCACGATGTGTTGGGACTGGTAGCGGAGAAGGGTTGGAAGTTGGAAGGGCTGCACGTGGAGACCGGCGACTTGAATGAAGTGTTCCGCGAGATTACAACGAAGGAGGGCGCGCGTTCATGAAGACGATGTTGTCAATTTTTAAACGCGAACTGAACAGTTATTTCGCCACGCCCGTGGCGTATGTGTTCATTGTCATTT
>DNPO01000016.1:0-7568 GCA_003501375.1 Candidatus Sumerlaeota bacterium
CACGGCGGAATGGTCAGATTCCGGCGTGGCATAAACCGTGGCGCGGAATGGGCTGGCTGCCAGAACCGTCAGTGGGGATAATAAAAAAATACTGAGAAGAAATAGCCCGAAAAAAAAGCGCGGAGAAAAGTAAATCTTAGAATTCTTTAACCACAGAGGCGCAGAGAGACAGAGAACTGCTGGAAAAATTTTCTCCTGTAGTTCTCTGTATCTCTGTGCCGCTGCGATTACTGTTGAGTTCATTTTTATTTAATACTTTTTCATATTCTCTTGTTGTGTCAAAATATACAACCCAATACTGATGCATCAGCCCTTCACATAACTTTCCTTCACCTTCTTCAAAGTTTCGCCCAATTCCAATTTGATTCTGGTGCGTGCGGCTTCATCCATATTGAGCGCCTGCGCCACCTCATGGTGCTGCAACGGATCGGTGTCCGCCGGATAAGGCAACAACCCAAATCCCATCTTGCGCGTCATCAGGTTCGAGAAAAATGTTACCACGGTCGCTTCGTGATAAAAACGCACTTTGGACGGGTCATCATCGTGCAGATACACCACGTCTTGGAAAATCTTGTCGTACCCCCACTTATTCAGCAGGCGCGCGCCGAGCACGTTGTGCCGACGCTCAAACATAATGTCGATCATATCGTCGGTCAGGTATTTTTTAGTAAAAATCTTGCGTTCCAGCCCTTGTTGCAAGAGGTGGATAATCATAATTTTTCCAATATCGTGCAGCAGCCCCATCATGAAGAAATCTTTACTTTCCTCAATGCACAAATCACGCGCCATAATCTCATTGGAGTAAGCGCAGGCCAGACTGTGCATCCACAATTTTGCCATCAGGAACATAAGGCGCTTGTCGCCCGCGGCAAAAAGATTTTCCGCAGAAACCGCCAGCAGGATGTTGCGCGTTTCCCGCATGCCAATGCGCGAAACGGCCTGTTGCAAGTTTTTGATGCGCTCGACCCCGGCATAAAGTGGCGAGTTGGCAATTTCCAGAATGCGCGCCGACATGCCCGGGTCCATCGAAACCGTGTCAGCGATGCGGGTGAAGGTGGCGTTATCGGTTGCCAATAACTTGCGCACCTCGTCCGCAACCTGCGGTAGTACGGGAAGACGAATATCCGGCTCCTCAAACAGAAGATCGAGCAGGCGAATCATCTCGGCAGGCTCGTCTTTGGCCATGTAGTCCATTTCTAATTTTTTGTTTTCGTAAGGCGGCATTTCCAGCGGGTAGAGATCGCTGGGAGACTCCTTGATCGGCATACTGGACACTTTGGCAGGATCAACAAATGCCGGTGCAGGCTCTGCTGGCATCGGTGCCGGTGGTGTAGGTACAGCAGGCTCTGGATCGTGGGCCGGTGGAAAACCAAATGCCGATGCGGTCACCACCAGCGGGGCTTTTGCGGGAAGAGGCCGCGCCGCAGCCATTAATTGCTGGCTCAACGACAATCCTCCAGCAGCGGGCTGTTGCTGCGCAGCAGGGGCCGAACCTTGCGATTGTATCCGCCGACTGATGCGCAGAATAGTTTCGATCCGCGCAACATCCACCTGTCCGGTAAATACGGCGCTCGGAGCGGCGTGGTTAATCAACGCTCGCAAGTCGTAGTCAGGTAACAGATTTGATTCGTATAAAGCGCGAGGTATCTGCGGAAAAAACTCACGCGCCTTTGCTAAAAAATCCGTGGCATTGGGCTTCTCCAGCGCGGCATCTACCACAACCAAATCAACGGGACGTTCTTTCATTTTCATCACCGCTTCGCCAGCCTTCGCTACGGATACGGTTTCGTATCCGGCGGCCTCCAACGGTGCACAAATGGAAACGATAGCATCGTCCAAACGTGGACTGAGAACAAGAATGGTTGCTTGAGAACTCATCAGGCGCCTCCCCCTCCGGGAAGATTGAATTGTTTACAGGTGCTGGTAATATTTGCCCGTAAACTTTTTTCTATCTTTAAATATGCGTTCGGATCCATATTGAGT
Source organism: Candidatus Sumerlaeota bacterium (assembly GCA_003501375.1). Taxonomy (GTDB): domain Bacteria; phylum Sumerlaeota; class Sumerlaeia; order UBA8349; family UBA8349; genus UBA8349. The sequence continues at coordinate 1,984 of DNPO01000016.1, forward strand.
TGTTTGCGAACATCGGCTCGATTTACCGGATCAGCCTCCGAATCGTACACCACCAAATCATACCCGCATTTGCGCGCCAACTGGTTCGAGAAGAAGGTAAGAATTACCGAGTCGGGCGAGGTAAGCAAATTCTTTGGCGCATCGCACTCTAGCGCCACTTGAGCAAAGAGTGGTTCGAAATGACAGGAGTCCAAGACTGCCGCGCTAAATTGCGCGTGTTGGTTCCCTGTGACCACACGCATGAGGAAGTTGTCCTTGCCACACAGGCGTTGCGTCCATAACGCATTCTGGTATCCCTCTTCCAGCAATTGCAGTATCACCGACATGCCCACATCGTGCAGCAACCCCATCAAATGGCATTCCTTCGCCGTGTCCAAACAGATTAATTTTGCATAAAGATCATTGGAAAAGGAACAGGCAAAGTTGTGCATCCACTGGATGCGAAACATTTCCGCCAGCCCTTCCAGTTTGGGCATAAAAACGCGTTTTTCGCCTTCTTCTAACAACAACGTTCGTGCTTTTTCCTCGCCAAGGCGCTCCAGCGCTTCGTGTACATCCCGCACGGGCGGAACATCATCGGCAGCATTGGCCGCTTGGAACAAAAGGTACACCAAACCAGCATCGAGCAAAATCAGTTGCAGCACTTCATCGCTCTGAACGGCCTGGCATTCCAAGGCGGGAATCAGCGAATCCATGACCCACGGCGCAATGGGAACAGATAAATTAGGTCGTTGCACTAAAATTCCAAGTATGCGCACCACTTCCAGCGCCATATCCGCCGCTTCGTAATTGACACGGATTTCCGGCATTTGTTCGGCATTTAAACCGAGTTGCGTGGCATAATTTTTCTTTTGCAATGCTTCATGATGCGCCTGCAAAAATTCTGTTACCAACTCCGCCGAGACAGTCTCTTCAAACAAAGCACAGTTCAGTCCAGCATTTTCCAACGCCGTCCGCGGATCGCGCACCGGGTGCATGGGGAAGAAAATCCCCAGCGCTAACCACGGCATGCTTTTGCGCAAACTGGAGAGCAGGCCAATAACGGGGGGAACGGCCAAGCGAATGTCCACAATAAACATGGCGCAATCGCCCTGTCCCAACTTCTTAATCGTCTCGCAAACATCTGTAGCAATATAAACAGTAAATCCATTTTCTTGCAGTGGGGCAGCCATCTGATGCGCGACTGGAGCCAGGGGAGAAAGAACTAGGATGGTATCGGACATGGTGATGAGGATGACCTTTGGTTGAGGAGTATGCCGCAGTTCCCCTTTTACTTAAGGATAAAGCAGTCTTGCGCCACTTTCAAGGATTCCTTTTTTGTGGGCAAAGCACGGCGGGGCATTTCCTAAAATGTTTCTGTGCTTATTTACTCCGAAACAGGCACATCCGGTGGCCAATTCCGCGTTTTGTAGCACAGTTCCCGGAAAAAACACCGTTTGCAAACCCATTGGGTTTCCGTCATGGGGAAATTCGTGATGCTTGCCTTGTTATCCCGCATGCCCGAATCCAAGCGCTCGATCATCTGTCCCATCGACGCGATGATGAAATCCTTCACCTCCACCAGTTCATCCGCGCTGGGGATGTGCTCCTGAACTTCGTTGGCATCGAGGTAATACGAAATCAGTCGTTGCTTGTCCAGCGGAACATGCCAGCGCTCGAACGCATACCGCGCATAGCAAGCCAACTGCGTTTCCGTATCAGTCGTAACCGCTCCGGTTTTCCAGTCGTAAATAGACAACACGCCATCAGCCTGGGTAGCGCAGTCGATTTTAACGTAAACAGGCGCACCCTCTACCTCAAAAGAATCCAGTTTTTCAATGGACTTCCACTCAGCAGGTTTCAGGCGAGTCAGCCGCTCAAACAACGGCGAGCACAAAAAATGTTCCAAACAACGAAATACTTTTTCCCGCGCAGCAGCCCGGTTTTCGGCGTCGATTTCCGTGCCGTAGTAGTGCTCGAATAAATTTAAATTGTGCTTGGGGCTTTTCGCCCACTTTTTTTCCACGGACTTAATGTACTCGGTATTCATCCAGTGGCGCAGCTGCTTTTGGTAACTTTCCAACGAGTTCAATTCCGCGTTGGACGCGTCACTCAGAATCCGCTCGGCCATACGGTGCACCAAGTCACCCAACCACATGGGCATGGACGTCATGCACTTGAAACGATAGGCAAGGCGCGCCTCTTCCGGGCCGTCCTCATTCCAACCGCCCCAAGACCCGTAATAGGTATAGTAATACCTGCGAAGGCATTCGTTGAATGTCTTATGCCGCGAAAACGACCAGGAAAATTTATTGCGAAAATCTAATGCCATTCCGTTATTCGATCAGCCCCATTTTGCGAACTTCTGCCAGCAACTTTTGTACATCAATGGGCTTGAGCAGATAGGCTTCGCATTGTTCGCGGAAGGCGCTCATGATGGTTTTGCCGTCGGCCATAGCGGTCGTCATGATGACCTTGACGCCATCCAATCCGTCGATTCCCATATCACGCTCGCGTTCGCGGATATGCGTCAGGGTTTCATGCCCGTCCATTTCCGGCATCATGATGTCGAGACAGATGAGATCGTATGGCTTTTTTTCGGCATAAGCTTCATCAAACGCCTTGAGCGCTTCCTTGCCGTTAACAGCGATGTGACACTCACCATACTTATTGAGAATGCCGAGCAGAACGCAACGATTGATAAAGTTGTCTTCCACGATCAGGGCGCGCATGGCAGGAGGCTCCTTGTGTAAACAAATATTTTTCACCGTATGGGTGAGAGATAAACGCACAAAACGTCTTGATTAAAAACAGAAAAGTAATTTAGGAGGATAACCCCTTTTTGAGAAGATATTCGAATCTCCCCATCTGTTACCCGTCAGTATATCTTTCCCGCAGCCCGTTGTCTACGGAAAAACCACATCTCGGTTCACTCCGCGCGGGGGCTGAAGGGTACCCAATGCTTGCAATTTTTTACATCTCCCGCGGCAAGGTAAAATAGAACACACTCCCCTTGCCCACTTCGCTCTCCACTCCGACTTCTCCGCCTAACTTTTGCGCAATGCGCTTGACAATCGACAACCCCAACCCATGCCCTTGCGTTTTCAACTCCGTTACGCGAACAAAGGGAGCAAATAACCGCTCGGCTTTTTCGGGGGAGATGCCCGGGCCATGATCCCGCGTCCAATAACGAATCATGTTGCCTTTTTGTTCGGTAGCGCCCAGTTCAATGTAGGGCGGTTTCCCCCCGTAACGAATACCATTGCTAATATAGTTCACCCAAAGTTCCTCCACCCAGGGCGCGTACCCAATCGCAACGGGCCAGGTGTGGGGAAGAACAATTTCTGTTTGAGTGGATTCGATCAGCCCGGTCAGGCGCAGCAGCACCTCGTCCACGATGCCAGCCATATGCAGCGGGCCAATTTCCACCTCCGCCATGCGCACCTCGGCTAACAACAAGAGTTCATCAATAATGCTGACGCTTTTATGTCCGTTGCGGATAATGATATGGAGCAGTTCCCGGATTTTTCCCGTATCCAGCGTATCCAATTTTTTGTCTACAATACTCGCGCTCGTCAGCACATTGCTCAGCGGGGTTTTCAGGTCGTGTGCCACGGTGTGTCCAAACGCATCCAGTTCAAAATTGCGTTCCTGCAACTCCGCGGTACGCTGCCGCAGTTCTTCCTCAATCCGTTTGCGTTGCGTGATGTCCTTGAACGTGGCCATGTAATACTCCAGCCCCCCCTGATTACGACGTATCCAGGACGGACTCATCAACACAGGAAAGCGCTCGCCACTCTTGCGCATCAGCGAAATTTCCAACGCATCCAAATCCCCCGCGCGGGCGCGCTCAAACGCCGTCTCAAACACCTCCCGACTTTCCGGAGGCCAGTAGCAACACGGCATGCTGGAACCCAGAATTTCACGCCGGGCAAATCCGGTCATACGACAAAAAGCGGGATTCAGGTCCACATGCACCCCATTCGCATTCATTCCCACCAAGCCGTCCTGCATAGCGACGTGCAAACTTTCCAAAGACTCTTTGTAACCGCGTAACACCTCTTCGGTCGCTTTGTGCTCGCCGATTTCCTGCTCCAGCGATTGGTTCACCTTGCGTAATTCCGCAGTGCGCTCTTGCACGCGCACTTCCAAGTCTTCCTTGGCTTTGCGAAGGTCTTCTTCCGCTTGATGCGCTTCCGTAATATCACGAATCAGCGAATCATAACTCGTGGTAGCAATGCCGTCCTCATCGCGGTGCCCCACTGCCGTGCTGCGTACCCAGCGCAACGCGCCGTCTTTACGGATAATGCGGTGGACTACGGGCGCAGCAGGTTGCCCCGATAGTGCTTGTTCGGCCTGTTTCAGTACCGCCGGATGATCTTCCAAAGGCACCATGTTCAGCCAGAGATATGGGTCTTTTTCAAAATCGTCCCGGGAATACCCGGTCACCGCAATGCAATTGGCACTGTGGATCGTCTCAACCGCCTTGCCGTTTGACACCCGCACGGTAACAATGTAGTCCGTCATTGCCTCAGTAATGCGACGATGCCGCCGATCACTCCGACGCAACGCCTCTTCCACCTGCTTGCGGTCGGTAATGTCGCGGAAGGTGGCGCAATAAGCCGGCAGCCCCTTCCATTCCACATGCGTCACCCGCATCTCCGCCACAATGTACTCACCCGCCCCGCGCAGGATGTTTACCTCCGCGGTTCCATGCACCTTGAGCGAAAATTCAAAGGTTTGGTCCAAAAGACTCTCAGGGGAACGCCCCAATAACGCTTCTGCCGCCGGATTGACAAAACGCGTGATACCTTCCATGTCCACAATCATGATGGCATCAAGGCTGGCCGAAATAATGTTGCGCAGATTACGCTCACCAGCTTCCAACGCCAGAGCGTGCGCCTCCAGTTCCGCCCAGAGACGTCGCCGTTCGATCGCATAGCGGATCGCGCGCTCCAATGCCGCTGTCACCATTTCTTCCTTGGCCAAACAGTCCATCGCACCCGCTTGCAGCACTTCCAGCGCCAGTTCCTGATTTTTCAGCCCCGTGAGCACCAGAAAAGGCAGGCGGGCAGCAACTGCATGAAAACGCCGAACGGTCTCCACCCCGGTCGAATCCGGCAAAGAAAGGTCAAGCAGGGCAACATCATATTCTTTTTTCCCTAACATTTCGCAAGCGGTTTGAAGATGATCAGCGCAATCAATTTCACAGTGCAAAATAGCATCAGCCAACGCAAGACGCACCAAGTGCGCATCCGCCGGGTTATCCTCGACCAAAAGGATATGGACTGTCTTATCATCTTGCATGGCGCAGGCACGCTTTTGCGAAAAAATGGGGAAATCGAAAAACCACGAGAACTAAACGCATGCTACCAGTGTTTGCTAACCAGGTCAAAACGTTTTTAAAAAACAGGAAAAACAAGGAGTGACTCTGTAGGTAAAAAAACCTGCCCAATGAAATAAAGTATTCCTGTCCCCTCGTTGAAAAGGAAGCGTTCTTTGGAGTGCGGCGACACGTCGCCGCTTTGCCTTTACGCGACATGTCGCGTGCCGTTGGTTTGTTCTTGAGGTCGGATAAGCATAAGGGTTTGGCAAAAACCGCGCGA
>DNPO01000016.1:7878-8220 GCA_003501375.1 Candidatus Sumerlaeota bacterium
CACTCCAAAGGGTGCATCGTTTTCCCAGATTACCGTTGGTAGCGCAAGTAAGATGCACCCAAATAGTTTTTTTATTAAACCATTTTTCTTGCTTTTCCCGCCCCGGACATGCTACTTTTTCCTCGTGTAAAAGTAAGTTTGTTTTTATCAAGCCGCAGTTGAATATCCGTCTCGCACTACCCGATTGGGCGGTGCGAAAACCTCAATTCACGAAAGGCGGGGATTTTCAAAATGGGTAAGATTTTCCGTATCCTGAGTTTGTTGGTTGTGTTGTTCGCATTTTGTTGGTTGCCCGGAGGCCGATACATCTCATCGGCCAGCGCCGACGTGTCCGTTGCAGTT
>DNPO01000263.1 GCA_003501375.1 Candidatus Sumerlaeota bacterium
TGCAAGTTATTTATGGATAAGCACTAAGTATCCATCTGACCTCGTGGCGCGGTTTGAGGCTTCCAAGCAAAAATTATTAGACGATAAAATGAACGTGTGCGAGTTTGAGGGAGAATGGATTTTGGGGCTTGGGGGGCGTAAGGCTGGCGCGGGTGCAGGGCCATACTATGCCTATAAATTGTTGCGCGAAGGGATGGAAGTTTTTTTTGCTGCGAACGGTGACGGCTCCGATGGTTTTTATAACATAATCGTTAGGTTTGGTGCATTGCCTTTAACGATGCATGGACACGATTGGTGTTTTTCTCAATTACTGGATTTGTTCAAAGCGTTGCATGTTGAAATTTTGTCTGAGCGTTTAAGCCAGGTGGATATGGCCGTTGATCTGGTGGATTATTCGGTGGAGCATTGGCAGGGGCTGGTTGAGTGTGGCGCGATGGTGACGCGTGGACGGTCTGCGCTTCGTCGCAATCGTTATGAGCCGCCTGTAGGTGCTCCTGAATCGGTCGAAACTTTCAGAACGGTGAAGGGTGTCGGAACGGGTTTCCGTTTGGGTCGTGGCACGATGATTCGCGTGTATGACAAACTCCGTGAGGTTTGCTATGAGTCGCCGGGTAAGCGATTGCTGATGATTGAATATCGCTGGGGAGGTCGTTTACCTGAAGCGGCAACCCGTGTTGAGGTGCAGATTCGGCGTGACTGGTTGAAAGAGAATCGTTTTCAAACGTTTGACACCTTTGCAGATTTTGTAGCGCGACAGGTGGAAATTTTCCGTTACTTCTTTACGGATTGGTTTCGACTTTTGGAATCGGCTCCTGATCGTAACAATAAGCATCAGTCCCGCATTAAACGCGATCGGGATTGGGCGAAAATGGTAGACGGTGCGTGTGCGTTTTATGCTGAGATTCAGGTTATCCAGCGTGTTCCGTGCCAGATTTCGATGGTACCGGATCGTTTACTTTCGCAACTGATTGGTGTGGCTCAGGCAGTGGTTGCGCGGGCTCCAGAACGTTACGAAGGCACGCATGATGACCAATTATTAGCGGTTATGCTTCAGGCGCTTTTTTCTGTCTCATTGGATGAGCACGAGATTCGTAAGGAAAAATTAGCGCAGAAAATTTTACTGCGTCGGGCCGTGTATCCGATCCCCGAGGAAAGCGAGGTCGTGTATGGTTTTGCGCCAGTTGGCAGTTACGAAAACAAATAAAGTTTGCAGATTGCAAAAGTATGCAGTTTTTTCGTGGAATTTTCACTATCCCGGTTCCGTTCGATGGATGACAGAACAGGGCAAGCGTGATCTGTTTAAACGAACGGCTGGGTATTGTCGTATTGTGACCATGTACTCGGGGCAATCTATGCGGGATGTTTACTTAGGTTGTTTTAAAGAAGAAGTTCGGTTTGATTTGTCTTGGTGGTTGACATGTCATGGCTTTTGACTTGTTTGCATAATATTTGATGATTTTTGCAGGGGCTTTCGAGTCCCGGCGTTTCGATGTGCCGTTATAAACTGAATCATCGGACGGCGATAATGGAGTTTTTAATGCTTGCATTTTTGTCTACTACAGGATACAGTAAACCATGATCAAACTCATTGAAACTGACACTTACTCTGACTGGCTTTTTTCTTTGCGGGATCGTACCGCGCGTACTTTGATTACCCTGCGTTCGCGACGGTTAGTAAATGGTAATTTTGGAGATGCAAAATCGGTGGGGAGTGGGGTCTTCGAGTTGCGTGTTCATTATGGGCCGGGTTACCGGGTATATTTTACGCAACAAGGTCAGGAATTAGTGCTTTTGTTGGTGGGTGGCGAAAAACGCACGCAAAAGCGTGACATTGTCAAGGCGCAAGAAATAGCGCGTGCCTGGGAGGTGCAAAATGGAAAAGATTAAAACCCGTCCTTTCGATCCGGCGCGGTACTTGGAAACCGAGGAAGATATGGCGGTTTATTTGACGGCTGCTTTGCAGGAAGATGACCCGGCGTTGGTCGGTGTCGTTTTGGGCGATATAATCCGGGCCTATGGCATGACGCAGGTAGCAAAATTGACCGGGCTTTCTCGTACCAGTCTTTACAAGGCGTTTTCGGCGGATGGCAATCCGTCCATGGGTACGGTTCTCAAGGTCATTCATGCCTTGGGTATCTCCTTGAGTGCCGCGCGTGTTCCCGAGGCTCCAGCGGTTTCTAAAACGGCACGGAAAAAACCGCCTAAGCGTGTTCCTGCTTCCGTTCCGGCACGGGCAACCGTGTAACCGTTCATTTTTTTTGGCAAGGGTTTACAGCCGGGGCTTTCGAGTCCCGGCTTTTTTATTGTTCCAGGTGTTCGGTGTCCTGGAGTTGACCAGGCGTTCCGCGTCCTGTGCCGTCGATCGGTGCGGGGTGTTCTTCTTCTCTCCTGTCCTCAAGGCTGCTTTAGCAGGGTGGACGCGCCGAGGCCGCCATGTTTTGCCGTTCTGCGGCCTGCCGTATCCGGCGCGTAACGCAGCGCATGCGGAGGATGTGAGGGGCGAAGCCATCAAAATGCTGTTTGTAGGCGTTTGGATGCGGACTCGTGGTTTTGCTCATGGGCTTGGCGTTTGGGCTTCAGCGGTCTTTGTTGGTGGCAAGACGGCTGCGTTTTTCGCAGCCGGGCCGGGGTTTTTGCCGTGCGAGGAACGAGGCACGGCGAAAACCCCGGCCTTGGCGCAAAAAAAGAAGAGAGGCCCTTGTCTATTAACAAGGGCC
>DNPO01000265.1 GCA_003501375.1 Candidatus Sumerlaeota bacterium
TCAACGTATTTAAATATAAATCATGTACCCCGTTCATCCCGGAAAAATCTGCCACACCTGGCGTAAAAGCATCACGCACGCTCAACGCTTTCAACCCCGCAATCGGTGAACTGAAATAGGTTTCCGGGCGAATGCGAGGAAATGCCACCGCTACCCGGCGCGGTTGCAACATAGCCAGGCATTGGTTGAGCGTCTCGGGTTTTGCCAACACATCCTCGGCTGGTTTGGCTGTATTGCCCGCTTTCGGTAACAACGCACAGAGGGAAAATGCGCTGTCTTTGAATGGCATTTCCAGCACTTGCAGTGCGTCAGTTTCCGCGTAACGGAAAGTGCGCGTTTGGTGCATAAGGGGCACGCGTGGAAGTTCAATGCCGTCGCAATGGAACGGTGCAAATCGCGTGTCTTTTGGATCGAACGCGCTGAGCCACTCGGCCTTGATGACCAGGGTGTTGGTCAACGCCAGCCGCATATCAAAAAACGGTTCCATGGGAATCTGTATGATTTTCTTATTTGTTTTTTCCGCAGCCCAAGCATTGATACGTTCCAGAGCCTGACTCGGGGTGCGTTCAAAATCCAATGCTTCCAATACGCCGCCGTAATAATGTCGTACGAAATCGGAGTAATTCGCTTGAACGCCTGCGTTTTTACAGGCCCATAATGCGTGGGATAAGGTGAAGAATGGCGTTTTATTTTTTTGCCCAGGTGGCTGCAATTCCAACGCCAGCGCATTGAAACTCGGATGTAACGTTGCTTGTTCGTTGGGTAAATGCAGCGCACCTGCCATCTGGCTTTCCGTTGCGCCCGCCGCCCCAGCGTATGCCAGCGCCAAGGCGTTTGCGGCGGCATAGGGCGAGAAGCACAAATTTTTTGGCGCGTTCGGCTCTGCGCTTAACTGGGTGTATATCCCGCTTGCCAACGCGTTACTTCCGTTGGCCGCATTCACAGCAACACTGCGTACCGGCGGCGTATCCCAGTCTGGCTTGGTGCCAGTTGCGGGGCGGTTTTTTGCGGAGAGTGATGTCGAGGTGCCAGCATCGGAAACATCGGCTACGTCGCGCGCTGCGCCCAAGTCCAGTTCACTCTGAGGTGATGACGTGGATGAAAAGGAAGCACAGCCAAGCCCGCCGAGCATCAACAAGCCGAGCGCGCAGTATCGTGCAGTGCAAAGCAGAAGGCGAAAGAGGATTGTTGAGGTGTGTGTGCACATGAACCAACTCTTCTCTTTCCACTCGTTGGCGCAAAATGGCGGCGGCCAAACGAGCCTGATACCAAGGCACATAGGATAACATTTGGCAGGTTTCCAAGCAAGCCGCAAAATAGGCGCGATCGGCGGGCATTTTCAAAGGGATTGCGTTCGTCAGGGGGGTGATTGCCGCCTCCCCCGACTTCTTTGAAAATTGTCCCGCTGGGAATTGCCGAATATCTTGACAAACGGGCATAATAGATTGATAAAGGAGGAAGAGATGATGCTTATCAATACCAAACTGTTTGCCCTAATCCAAGGGGGGAGTGTTACCATGAATATCTTCCAGAACCTCAGCATTAAAATGCGGATTTTATCTTTTCCGGTTCTTTTCATTGTGGGCATCTTGCTCCTCTCATATTTCAATGTCTATCTGCAAAATAAAATGTTGAATGAAAGTTTTTTGCCTAGTTTCGGCAAGCAACTGTTGGAGGGACATAAAAACGCCCTGAAATCTGCGGTGGATACGGAAATCAGTACTTTAGGCGAGAAGTTAAAAACTTGCAAAACGACGGAAGAGCGAGTGGCTATGATCATAGCGGAAACAGACCCCATCCGTTTTTTCGATGACTCCTCCGGCTATTTCTTCTCGTATTTTACCTCGGGGGTACGTGTCAATGTGCCAATCAACAAAGCGGATAATGGGAAGAATTTGCTTGGACTAACAGATGTTAATAAGAAAGAGTACATTAAGGAATTTGTTGAAACCGTTAAAAAAGATAAGCAAGGTTTTGTTGATTATTATTATCCCAAAAAAGCAGGCGAACCAGCCTTGCCAAAATTGAGTTATGTCAAGCAAATTCCCGGTACCGAATTCTTCATTGGCGCGGGGGTATACATCGATAATGTGGAAATTGAAAAGAAAGCGATGCAGGAAAAACTGGCAGGGGAATCTCGGCATTACACGATGTACCAAATTGGGTTGGCGGTGGGGATACTGGCGGTTGTGCTTATGTTGTCGCTGATCACGGCGCGTGGAATCAGCGGTGCCATTGAACATGCTGTTACTCAATTGGAACAAGCCATCCGCGAAGTCTCTTCGGGTGCGGAGCAAATTACGCAAGCCAGCCAGAATTTGGCAGAGAGTGCGACCACACAGGCATCCAGTCTGGAAGAAAGTTCCTCTGCGTTGCACGAAATGTCCAGTCACGCACACCAGAATTCCCAGTCCGCTCAGCAAGCCAATCAATTGACCAACACCGTTAATAAGTCGGTGAACTCCACAGCCAAGGCCATGACGCAAATTGTGCAAACCATGCAAGGGATTAAAGTGTCATCGGGCAAGATTACGGGGATCATCAAAACCATCGAAGAGATCGCGTTCCAAACTAACTTGTTGGCATTGAATGCTGCGGTTGAAGCGGCGCGCGCCGGTGAGCATGGTAAAGGCTTTGCGGTGGTTGCCGAGGAGGTGCGCAACTTGGCCCAGCGGTCGGGCGCTGCGGCGAAGGACACTGCATCGCTTATCCAAGCGAGTGTGGAACAGGCGAATATCGGTGCTGCGGATGTTGAAAAAGCCGCGGTACAAATCAACTCAGTCACGGACGGGGTGAGTCAGGTGGAAATCAGCATTGGGGCAATCGCCACCGCTTCGCAGGAGCAGTCGCAGGGAATCGGTCAGATCAACACGGCAGTGAGTCAAATGGAGAAAGTAACGCAACAGGTTGCGGCCAGCGCCGAAGAGTCCGCCGCTGCCAGTGCGGAGTTGTCTGGTCAGGCGCAACGGTTGGAAAATATTGTGGATGAGTTAATCGTGTTAGTCGGAGGAAGCGCACGAGTATAGGTAACCGATTTGCTTGCAGTGGTGCGGGGAACAGCAAAAAACAGAACATGGATGCACTTGTATCCGGGTTCTGTTTTTTTGCCGTTCTCTGCGGGCAAATAGCTCGGACTGGACTCTATTCTTTTTTTCGTAGGTCTAGCACACGCTTCGCTTTACCTGCGCCACGCTCCAACGTGCCCGGTTCCACCAGGGTCAACTTGAACGAAACGCCCAGCGCGGAATGTAGCCGATGCTCTAATTCCTTTTCTATCTTGTGCAACCGCTTCATCTCGTCCGAGAATAGCGCGGCCTGCATTTCCACCTTGATCTCCAAGTGATCCATTGCGCCCGCGCGGGCCACGGTTAGCAGGTAGTGCGGCTCCACCCCACTCATCTTGAGCAACACCTGCTCAACCTGCGACGGGTACACATTTACCCCGCGAATGATGAGCATGTCGTCCGAACGTCCCACCAGTTTGGTCATGCGACGTGTGGTGCGTCCGCAGGGACACGGCTCATCCATCAGGTAGCACAGGTCGCGCGTGCGGTAACGGATCGCCGCAAACGCCTCGCGTGTGAGCGCGGTGATCACCAGTTCGCCCAACTCGCCCGGTTTGGCTTCCTCGCCAGTTTGCGGATTGATGTGCTCCACCAGGAAGTGGTCTTCCTGAAAGTGCATTCCTTTTTTCTCGCCGCATTCGCCTGCGACGCCCGGCCCGATGATTTCCGAAAGGCCGTAGTTATCCGTGGCACTGATGCCCAAGCGCGCTTCAATTTCCGTGCGCATTTCCTCCGTCCACGGCTCGCTGCCAAAGAGTCCGACGCGCAGATTCAGGTCTTTCGGTGACAGTCCGGCATGCTTCATTACCTCGGCAATGTGCAGGCTGTAACTGGGTGTACAAACCAGTACGGATGCGCGGAGATCGTGCAGCAACTGTACCTGGCGATCGGTGTTGCCGCCGGAAACGGGCAGCACGCATGCGCCGATACGCTCCATGCCATAGTGTAATCCAAAGCCACCTGTGAAGAGTCCGTAACCAAACGCGATTTGCACCAGGTCATGCTTATGCACGCCCGCTGCGGTAGCAAAACGTGCCACCAAATCCGACCAGATTTCCATGTCCTTCTTCGTGTACGCCACCACGGTGGGCTTGCCGGTAGTACCGGTGGAGCAGTGCAGGCGGGCGCATTCTTCCAGCGGAACGGCCAGCATACCGTAGGGATAATGGTCGCGCAGGTCGGCTTTGGTGGTAAACGGCAGACGTCGCACATCGTCCAGCGAGCGTATCTGATCAGGCGAGACGCCTGCGCTATCCAGCCGCTCCCTGTAGAACGGCACGCGGTCATACAACCGTGCGACCTGCGTCTGAAGCCGTTGGAGTTGGAGCGCTTTGCGCTCGTCAATTGACATACATTCGTTTTCAATATCCCAGATGGCGGAGGGGCAAGCAACATCCTGCATGATGAAGGAATCCAGTCTTTAGGGTCGGGAAATGGCAGGGCAATGGGCGGTATGCGAACCGGACTAGAGCCGAGACTTTAGGGCTATTCATAGCAAAAAAGCAGCGAAGGCGAAACAAAAACCGTGCACCCCTGGCTGATTCTGTTTGTCATCAAATTAATTGCGACCCTATATTTGCAGGAACTCCTCAAAGTCCAATC
>DNPO01000122.1 GCA_003501375.1 Candidatus Sumerlaeota bacterium
ACTTCCAACATACAAGGGGCGGCACGGTTTTCTCTGGCGCCCCTTCAGGGCTTGGATTATTTTTACTTTTACCCTGGGTTGCGCTTCGCTTACCCAGGGCTGTCTCATGACGCCCCCTTGGGACTGAAAATGAACCGATGCATTGCTTCGAGGACTTTCCGTTTTGTTTCCCCCTTTTTTCTTCGTTCCTTGACTTTCCTGCCCCTTCCAGCGATAATACAACCAGTTCGATCAGACAACTCTGAGCGACGTTTATGGATCGCCCCCTCGTTATCTAGTTCCTCAATAATAGCGGGGGGAGAGTCGCAGGAATATCAAAACAAAAGGAAGCACCGGTCATGAAACCGGAAAAACCCTTTCACACACCTCTGAAATCTCAAGACATCCCGGTTCCATCCGCTGCGATTTCCACCATTGAAGCCCCGGTCAAAGAGAAAAAAGAAACGGCGTTCGATCTCAGCCAAATGGAACCGTGGCGCGAGTTTGCCGTGACGTTGTTCAACGATGAGTCGCACTCCATGGATCAGGTCACGCTCCAATTGATGAAAGCGCTGGACTGCACCGCTGGGCGCGCGCATTCTATCACGATGGAAGCGCATCACAAGGGCAGCGCCCTCGTGGTTATTACCGCACGCCCACGCGCCACGCGCATTGTTCAAATTCTCCGCGAAATCGATCTCCATGTTACCCTTCGGCAAATCAATTAACCGTCGGAGGGTGACATCCAACTCGCACAGGCAGACTCGCATGCATTCCCTTTCTTCCCGCTCCCGCAGTTTTTCCGCAACGCTCTTTGCCTTTCTCTTCTGCATCCTCCCCTGCTTTTCCCATGCGCAGACGTCGCCATCCTCCACCCTCGGTGGATACCTGTATCTCGCCGACCCTTCCGCGTTGGACACACGCCTCCCCGCGTTTCTCTGCCCCAGTGGAGCCAAACCGCCCCGACTTTTCAGCGAAGCGCTCGCGTCGGGGTTAGGCGATACGCTGCAACGCGTCATTCAGCCAAGCACTCCCATTGTCTGCCTTTTGTTTAAAAGCCCCCCGGCGTCTGACTTGACGGTCGTATTTGCTTTTCCGGAAAACAGTTCCCCCGAGCGGGTTGCTCAAATGGCGCAATCCGTCGGTATGACAGGGGGAATGAGCGACGGCATCAGCCTGCTCGCCTCCAATAAAGAGACGCTCGCGTTAGCAACCAAAGAATTATTGACGATCAAATCGCTGCTGAACACGAACGGCAACGCCCCCATTACCACGGTGTTTTACGCCCCCTTACTCGAAAACATGGGCAACGCCCTGCTGAAGCAACCGACCACTGCGCAGTCCATTGCTGCATTGCTCAGCGCCGAGATACTGAAGGAAATCAGTTCTGTTCAATTGACGATTAACCCGGATTTAAAACCGCGTCGGTTGGACTTCGTTGTGCAGGCAAAACCGAACACGGCACTCGAACGTTTTTTCAACCAACCGCTGCCTGCCACGAACGCACTCATTCGCAACGTGCCTGTAGATGGCCCCCTCCGGGCTTCCTTTTCGTTTGATGCAACTCTTTTGGCGGCGGTGCTGCAAAGCGGGTTGGCAGCCGTTGACCCGACGCAGGCGGCTCCCCTCAAGGAACGCATCAACACGCTGTTCTTCACAAAAGGGGCGGCGGCGTTTGTTCTGCGTGACAACAGTTGCACTTTGTTGAGCGTCCCGGAATCGAAAATCGTGGGCGAACAATTGATAAAACAACTGAGTTACAACGGATTGCTCTCCACGACCACGCAACTTTCCTCCACCTCTCTGCCCGTCATAACGCCTTCGTTTGTGGCGGTGGTGGGCAAGCAGGACGCGCTCGACCTGATGCCGCGCGCGCAGGCCATTTTGGCACAGGATAAACAATCGTTGTTGTTGCTGCCGGCAAACGCGACTGTTGAAAAATTTCCGATCCAGCAACTTTTTCGCACGGATCAAAAACCCACCAGTTTGCCAGCGGAGCAGGCTGTCATGTCCGTATGCCTGGCGGGCGACCAAGCAGTGGTTGCATCGCGCTATGAAGACGCCGCCACTTTTGTTCGCCGGGTGGTTTTGCTGGACGCTGCAGCCCCGCCACTCGAAGCGCAAAAAGTTTTTGTGGATGGTGCCCATCTGTATCTGGATTACGCTCTTTTTCCCAACCAGCCCTGTTACCTGACCATGCGTCTTGGTGAGGGCCGCGCGCGCTGCGCGGTGGTTTTGCCATAACTCAGGTCGTTAACCCATGCTGATAAAACTCAAACATGATTTGAATCCGCTGCTTCTTATGCTCTCTTCCCGTCCCCTTCTCCTCCTGCTTCTCATCCTGCTCCTGACGGGCTGCGCCTTGGTCTCGGACACCTCGCAAGACACTGCGTCCGCCGCTGCACCCAATGGCAAGGAAATCCGTGCCATCTGGGTAACACGCTGGGATTTTCACACCCCCGAGGACATTCGTAAGATCATGCGCAATGCCGCCTCCATCGGTTGCAATCGCGTTTTCCTGCAAGTTCGTGGCGAAGGTACCTGTTTCTTCAAATCCCGCGTCGAGCCTTGGGCATGGGAACTCACCGGCGACGACCCGTCCACCACGGGACGCGATCCCGGTTGGGACCCGCTGAAGACCGCGATCCAGGAAGCGCACGCCGCTGGAATCGAACTGCATGCTTACATGAATGTGCTGCCGTCGTGGAACTCACGCAAAATGCCACCGCGTAATATCGACCACCCGATCAATACCCACCGCGACTGGTTCATGGTCGGTGAATCGGGCCGTCCCATGACGCCACCCGTCGAAGACTGTTACCCCTTCCTCAATCCCGCCCTGCCCGAAGTGCGCGCTCACTTGGTGCGCGTGTTCGGCGATGTCGCCCGTAACTATCCCGGACTCGACGGTATTCACCTCGACTATATTCGTTATCCCGGCGATGTCGGCATGTACTCGTATGACCGAACCAGTTTGGTCGAATTTCGCGCCTACAGCAACGGGCGCTCCCCCAAGGACGCCCCTGCGGAATGGACACGTTGGCGTTCGTCGCGTATCAATTTGTTATTAGCAGAAATCGGACGGGAAGTCCGTACCGCGCAACCCAAGTTAGAGTTTTCCGCCGCTGTGTTGGGAGACTACCCCAGTGCCTATGAGGAAAATGCTCAGAACTGGCTCGCGTGGTTGGATGTCGGATTAATCGATACCATCGTTACCATGTCGTACCAATACGACGAGACCAAGTACCGCAACATGATTGAGTTTCCCCTGGCCGAGCACCACCCGAAAAAGGGGCAACTGGTCATTGGTGTTTTCCCTCAGGAAGCCTGGCGCAAGTCTGGCAAGTACACGTTCAAAACGCTCAGTCGGCAGATTGACCTGGCCCGGCAAATGGGCGCGGATGGTATCGCGCTTTTCTCATATGCGATTTTCTTTCCGCACCACGAACCCAACGAGTGGGCTGCTTATGTGCGAAATAATTGCTTCAACAAACCCGTTGCCTCCCCCAAGCAATCCGTCAGTCAGACCAGAGTGCCAGCAAAGGCACGGTAATTTTCCGTTCCTTTTGTCCTTGCCGTCCTTTATGTCATTTTCAAACTTTTTAAGGAGTATCCCTTGATCACCGTAGCCGATTCAAACAACCCCTTTGTTTCCGAAGCCTTCTCCACCCTCGGCGAAGTTCGCCTTTTTCCCTGTGGTGAAATAACTCGCGAGGTTCTGAAAGACGCCGATATTCTCGCCTGCCGTTCGACCGTCAAAGTCAATGCTGACCTGCTCGATGGCACAGCGGTCAAATACGTCGCCACCGCCACCATTGGTACCGACCACCTTGACACCGCCTATCTGGATGCGCGCGGTATCCGCCACTGCAACGCACCCGGTTGCAATGCGGACTCCGTAGCCGACTACATCACAGCCGCGCTGTTGCTTGCCGGACAACGCCTCGGCATCGCGCTGGAAGGTAAAACTCTTGGTGTTATCGGATGCGGCAACGTGGGCAGTCGCGTGGTCAAACGCGCCCAAGCGTTGGGTATGACCGTTATTGAAAATGACCCGCTCCTTGCGCGTAAAACCAGCGACCCGCGCTATCGTCCGTTGAGTGAATTGATGGACGCGGATTTCATCACGCTGCACACGCCGTTGACCAAAGAGGGCGAGGATAAAACGTTTCACTTGGTCAACGCGGACTTCTTTGCAAAACTGCGTCCCGGTGCGGTCTTCATCAACGCGGCGCGTGGAGCCGTGGTGGATACTGCCGCGCTGATGTCGGCGCTGAGCGGGCAACGCATCGCCGCTGCATTGCTCGACGTCTGGGAAGGTGAGCCTGCGCCTAACCCCACGTTGCTGGCGCAAGCGTTGCTTGGCACGCCGCACATTGCCGGGCACTCGTTCGACGGCAAGGTAAACGGCACGACTGGTATTTATCAGCAGGTTTGCGAATGGATTGGCGCAACGCCGAACTTTGACCCAACGCCGCTGTTACCTCCGACGGAGGTGGCTGCTTTGACGCTTGACTGCGCGAACCGTTCTGATGAAGATGTGATTCGCCGCGCGGTGTTTGCCGTCTATCCGATTTTGGAAGACGATGCGCGGTATCGCGAGTCGCAAAAATCCACCGATCCAAAAATCCGCGCCACGGGTTTCAGCGCACTGCGTAAAAACTATCCCGGACGTCGCGAATTTCGCTGGACGACGCTCTCGCTTCAAAACGCATCCCCCGCGTTGATCGCAAAACTGCGCGGACTCACTTTCCAAATCTTATAAGGCAATAAGCCCTATAAGTCTTATAGGACTTATTTTTCATGCACCCTCGCGAAGCCATCCGCCGTTATCTCCAAGCCTGCCCCCTGTTGCCCGCGCCCATGTGCGGCTACAGCGACCGCCCCTTTCGCGAGTTGCTCCGCCCGCTCGGCGGCAACCTTGTCTACACCGAAATGTACAGTTCCGAAGCGCTGGTGCGCGGCGATCCGAAGGTCTGGCGACTGATGGATTACTTCGGCGAAGAGCCGCCCGTTGCGGTGCAAATTTTCGGATCACGACCTAACCTGTTAGCAGAGTCCGCCCGCATCGTGGCGCGCTATGGTGCGGCGGTGGTCGATCTCAACATGGGCTGTCCGGCTAAAAAAATTACGGTGGGCGGATGCGGCGCGGCGCTTGCGCAAAACTTCCCGAACGCGAAAGCCGTTGTGCGTGCGATTCGCAAAGCGATTCCCGACATTCCCTTCACGGTGAAAATCCGCTGGCAACCGAATGGCCGCGCTCTTGAAATCGCGCGCATGTGCGAGGGTGAGGGCGTCAACGCGATTGCCATGCACGCCCGCACCCGCGAGCAGGCCTACACCGGACAAGCGCACTGGGCGTGGATCGCCGAACTCAAAAACGCCATAACCTCCATCCCGGTTATTGGCAATGGCGACATTAAAAGCGTCGATGATATTGATCGCATGATGGCTGAAACCGGTTGCGATGCCGTGATGATCGGACGCGCTTTTTTCGGCAACCCGTGGCTCATGCGTGACTTTGTGGAACGTCGCGAGACCGGAAAAGTTCTGGGACCGCCCACGCCGGAAGAACGCCTTGCCATGCTCCGCGCCCACGCGCAACTCATGTGGAATCGCAGCCACGAGCACGGCCTCATCGAATTCCGCAAGCACTGCGTCGCTTATCTGCGCGGCGTGCCCGGCGCTCGCGCTGCCCGTGCCGAACTGATGCAAGTCACCACCTTGGATGCACTAGAAGAGGTTTTGGGACGCTGCTTTCCCCCCGGGTTTGAATTTCTGGAACAAGACCTGATAGTAGAACCCGACCATTTTTCCCAAGAGGGATAATTCGCGTGTCCCCCTCCGCCAGTTTCCGCATCCTCCGCCTCTCGTTCCTCACTGGCCTTGCCGGAGCGATCATGCCCGGCCCGCTGTTAGTGGCGACAATTGAGCAAACCATTCTCCAGGGATTCCGCGCGGTGATTGGGCTAATGTGCGGCCATGCGATATTGGAAGCGGTGATCATTCTGCTGCTCTATTACGGAATGCGTGAATTTCTTGCACGACCCCGCGTTCGCGGGCTGATCGGCCTCATCGGTGGCGCGGCGTTATTGTTCTTCGGAATGGAAATGTTACGCGGGGCCAGCAGCCTCACACTCGATCTGGCGCATGCGGGCCATGCGACGTACAATTTTCCCATGCTCATTTTAATGGGAGTGGCCATCAGCGCCATGAACCCGTATTTCACCGGATGGTGGGTGACGGTTGGATTGGGGCAGTCGGCGCATCTGCAACTGCGCACTCCGGGCGAGTACCTCAGTTTTTATGTGGGGCACGAAGCGTCGGATTTCGCGTGGTACGCGCTCATTGCCACTTTCATCGTAACCGGGCGACAGTGGCTTACCAACGGCATGTATCAGGGGCTGGTAATTTTTTGCGGTGCATTGCTCGTTTTACTCGCGTTACTCTTTATTTTTTTGGGGACGCGGTTGTTGCGGGTAAAGCCAAAGTAATCGCAGGGGCGTTTTCCAACCCGTATCGCGTTTGGCATAAAATGCACCGTTAACGCCCCGGGGAAAAATTCTCACATTTTATTCCCGATAATTTAAAAAAATTGACTCCTGGGGGACGTCTGCATATCATGCAGGTGCAGTAACGTATCCCCGCATTATTTCTCTTATTGGGTTTTACTTGACTTTACGAGTGCGGTTTCTTTAGTATGGCCCATACCGTAGAGATAAAGACCGCCATGTTTTACGGGTATTCTTTGTCGGGCATTTTCAACGCCGATTAACAAGATAAAACTCCGGCGGAGTGCGGTTTTGTTTGGAGATTAAACGGATGGAATCTCAAACGTCGCCCCGCGTTCTTGTAGTGGATGACGAACCCAAGGTGCTCGAAGCATTGGTGCATATCTTGGGAGCGGGTGGCTATGCGTGCCAAACGGCAAGTAATGGAGAAGAGGCGCTCGCTCTGTTAACCACAGCGGATGTGGAAATTATTGTTTGCGATTTGAAAATGCCCAAGATGGGCGGAATGGAACTGATCCGCGCGCTGGCAAAAACAAAATCGCGCAGCATTGTTATCATTTTGACAGGACACGGCGATATCGATCAAGCGGTGGAAGCGACTCGCTTGGGCGCATACGATTTTTTGAGCAAACCCGTTTCGTCCGCTCACCTCCTGATTTCCGTTGCGCGTGCGCTGGAATATCGTCGGCTGGAAATTCAAAACACTCGCCTCACGCGGCAAATCGCCTACCGCCCGACCTTGGGCGGATTGGTGGGCGAGAGCGCTCCCATGCTGGAGGTTTTTCGCCTGATTGCACAGGTGGCCCCGACTGATATCAGCATTCTGGTTACGGGCGAGACGGGCACGGGTAAGGAAGAGGTCGCGCGCGCAATCCACCGCCACAGTCTGCGGCATGACAAACGATTCAGCGTGGTAGATTGCGCTGCCATTCCTGAAAACTTGCTGGAATCCATTTTGTTTGGCCACAAAAAGGGAGCGTTTACCGGAGCGGAACGCAACAACATTGGATTGCTGGCGCATTCGGATGGGGGCACGGTTTTCTTTGACGAAATTGGCGACCTACCCTTATTGATGCAATCAAAACTGTTGCGCGTTTTGCAGGAACGTACTTTTACTCCAGTTGGAGATGTAAACCCCATGTCGGTAGACATCCGTGTGGTAGCGGCTACCAACCGGAACCTGCAGGAGGACGTGCGCGAAGGCCGTTTCCGTGAAGACTTGTTTTTTCGATTGAATGTGTTGAACATCCACATTCCGCCACTACGTGATCGTCGTTCTGATATTTCCCTTCTCGCGTTTCATTTCTTGGAACAATTCATGGATCGTTTTCCGCACCTGACCGCGTTTACGCAGGAAACCATAAGCGCATTTCTTCGGTACAACTGGCCCGGTAACGTGCGGGAATTGCGAAACGCGGTGGAACGGGCGGCTAGTTTGTCCATTACCGATGCGCTTCAATTTGATGATTTGCCCGACGCGATCCGTGAATTTTGTGTTGCCGGGCCAACGAGTGCAACGGCAGCACTTCCAACCCCCACCGGGGAAAACCTCGTGACGTTCCGGTCGCGTGCCGAACGCGAGTATTTAATCAGTTTGATGATTCAACACCAAGGCAATATCAGCCATGCCGCGCAATCTGCAGGCACTGCCCGTAATACCTTTTATAAAATGTTGCGGGATGCCGGATTGCGCGTCGAGGATTTCCGGAAAAGCAACCAGGAAATTTAGTGTCTGCAAAACACGTCGCACGAAGTAAAAAGAATACGCCTCAGGGCGGTGGGAGCGAATGCCCCACCGCCCTGATTTTTTTGTGATCCTTAACCATCGGTGCGATGATGGGAGGCATGCCAAATGTGTTACGTTTTTGTAGTGCAAAAAGGGCTAAAAACAATCCTTTTCTTTCGCTATTCTCATTTCCCATAACTTTCTATTTGTCTTTCTAAGGCGGTCAAGCTTTCTAACACTGTTCAGTTTTCCGAACACAGAGGGGTAACCTCCCTATTTTCAAAGCGCATGCGTTTCTTTGAGAATATCTGTTCGCGGCAACGAACGCAGGCAACGTTTTTTAACTTGAGAATTATTCCCATAGCCGCCGTCCTTAAAAAATTTAAGGTCGCCTATATCAAGCGTTTGCTTTGTTTTTGTGGGATGCCTCAAGATGGCATATTTCCTGCATAAGGAAGAGCATGAACGCCGAAGATACAAGCACAAGAGGTGTCATTATGGAACAGACTATGGGAGGTGTCACTATGGAACAAACTATGGATAGAAATTTCATCTCCTCTTTTTCAGCTTGCACGTGGTTCAAAATGCCCCATCAGCGGGAAAGGAGCGGTGCCATGCAAACGACTCCCGCAGAAAAATATCGAATTTTGTTGGTGGAAGACGAACGTCCAGTGCGTGAAATTGCACGGCTTATGATGCAATTTGCAGGACATGAAGTCATTATCGCGGCTGACGGTGCAGAAGCGTTGGCTATTTTTGAACGCATGGGGTCGGACATTGACTTGGTGCTGTTGGACTATTCGCTTCCTGGGATGGATGGCATTGATGTGATGGGGAAGTTGCGCGCCATTCGGAAAGATGCACGCATCATTATGTCCAGTGGCTATGGTCGGGGCGATGTGCTGGATCGCGCCCAGCGCAAGGGAGCCAACAGTTTTGACGCTTATCTTCAGAAACCCTTTGAAATGAACGAATTGATTTTTGCCGTACGCGATGTGATGCATACATCGCCTTTGGCATAACGCCGGATGGCGGGCAGGAAGACGTCCCGCAGGTCCTGAGAAGGAATCGTTTTCTGTGAAGAAAACGGCTTGCGGACGTGCATCATGCGGAGGCATGAAGATGAGTGTGGGCTCCCCAGAGAAACAGAAAATTCTCGTCGTTGATGATGAGGAAACAATCTGCCGCATGATGACGCGGGCGTTGGTACACGCAGGCTATGATGTCTATTGCGTTTTAGATGGGTACAAAGCGTTAGAACTTTTCGAAGAACACAATGGTGAGTTTGACCTGTTGATTCTCGACTATGCCCTCCCAGGAATAAATGGCTATGAAGTGTTAGCAAGGGTTCGCTCATTGCGGAAGGACGCGCGTGCCATTTTGTCTTCGGGATATGCCGCTGGTGAAACAGGGTATGTACGGAATGGCGAAACGCATCAGTTCAATGGTTTTCTCCCCAAACCTTATCACATGCACGAATTGGTCAAAATGGTGGAGCAGCACCTATATGATTGCAAAGGTGAGGCTACATCTCTTGGCGCTGGAAACGGCGCATAATACACTTTTGGTAAAAAGGAGATGGAATCATGACACTGGGCGCTAAAATTACATCAGGGTACTTGGGCTTGCTAC
>DNPO01000365.1 GCA_003501375.1 Candidatus Sumerlaeota bacterium
AACGCGTCGGGGGTTACCTCTACGTTTTGAGCATTTGCTGGTTTGACAATGGCGATCTTTGTCGCTTCTGCGTCGAGCGGTCCGACTTCAGGAAAATCAAACAGGCGTTCCGCATAAGATTTGGCATTTCCCATTTGTCCCCGCAATTGCGGCAGGCCCGCACCGACTAAAATTACGGGGAGTTTTCGTTGTGCAGCACGGTGCAGAGCAGTAATAAGCGCCGCTAATTCTTCTTCCTTAACGTACTGCAATTCGTCAATAAAAATAGCCAGTACCGTTTGGGCTTTTTGCGCTGCAGCACCAGAAGATTCCAATAGCGCTTGTAGGTCGTGTTCCAAATCCCCGTTATCTGCAAGTCCGGCCTCAGGGTCAAAGTCAAACCCCACCTCAATATCGTCGTACTTCATTTTAAGCGACTTGGCAAATCCGGCCAACGCGCGCAGCGCCCGCTGGGCAAGGTCTTTCGCCTGTTCATTCCGGGATATTTTCAACAAAGACTGGCGCAACTGCGGCGCCAAAATCGCTGGTAAAGAACGATTTTCAGGTGCCTCTATCCGCAGAGTCTGAATCCCATTTTCTTCCGCATCATCCCGCATGCGGTCCAGTAAGACTGTTTTTCCCACACCACGAAGCCCTACCATCAAAATGCTTTTCGTGGGAAGGCCCAAACGCACGCGCTCAGTAGCGATATGAACCGTATTGCGCAATGCATCTCGGCCAGCGAGTTCAGGAGGTGGTGTACCAGCACCAGGGGCAAAGGGGTTTGTTATAGGGTTCATAGGGCGATTATACCGAATTTAGGGAAATTAGCAATAAGAAATAAACTGGCTAAACTTACTCAAAAAGCCGTACGTTTATTACCGATTTTTCTGTTTGGAAGGACATTCTTCCAAACCACCCCGCAGGTTTACGCTCTAGCGTAAGTTTCGTTGCATTTTTGCCAGCCACACCGTATCCTAAAAGACTGGGCACAGAAGCGCCCACTGATGCGCACTGTAGCGCAACCTGGCAATGGAGTCGAAACAAAAATATGTCCTTGGGTCCCATTCTTCAACGTATCATGGAATCAAAACGTCGCGAGGTAGAAGCACTACGACGCGAAATATCAATAGACGAATTGCGCGCCCGCGCAGCTGACGCCCCACCCGCTCGCGATTTTCGAGCGGCGGTTACGCGTCCCGGGGGCGTGCGCCTGATCGCCGAGGTAAAAAAAGCCTCGCCATCCAAGGGGCTCATCCGCGAAGACTTCGATCCGGTTGCCATCGCAAAAGCCTATGAGGCCGGTGGAGCGGCTGCGCTATCGGTATTGACAGACGCGCCGTTTTTCCAAGGTTCTGTGGAAATTTTTCAGGCCGTGCGCGCGGCGGTTGATTTGCCCATGCTCCGCAAGGATTTTATGATTGACGAGGCGCAGTTTTACGAATCGCGCGCAATGGGCGCAGATGCGGTGCTCTTGATCACCTGCATGCTGACCGCTCGACAAATGGCGGAGTTTCATGCGCTTGCATTGGAACTTGGCATGGCGGTGTTGGTCGAGACGCATTCGCAGGATGATGTGCGCCGTGCGCTGAGCGAGTTGGAACCCGCGCCGTGCCTGCTGGGAATCAACAATCGCGATTTGAACCATCCCGAAATGAAAACCGATCTGGGGCATACGGAAGACATGCTGCCGCTCATCCGGCAGTTTGCGGGCGTGAACACTCCGCCCATCGTTTCCGAAAGCGGCATCTACACACCAGACGATGTGAAAGAACTCGGGCGGATGCGCGTGTCAGCCGTACTGGTGGGCGAGTCGCTCATGCGCCAGCCAGACCCGGGGGCTGCCGCGCGGGAATTGATGGGAAAATAAAAACAGGAAACCAAAATCCACTGGGCAATCTGTGACATCTGTGGATAATGGTTTCTGCCTTCATCATGACAAAAAAAATTAAACGCCTCTCTCTCCCCATTCGGCACCCACTTTCGTGGAGTCTGCGCGTCTGGATGTGGTTGTTCGTTATCGTTGTTTCCGCCGCTGCGGGTGCGAGCATCGGTGCGTTCTTTGGGTATCTGCAAAAACTCTCTCCCGTTGAAAAGATGGAGAACTATAATCCCGCGCAGCAAACCCGCGTGTATGACTGGACGGGTGACAAGCAAATCGCCAGTTATTCACAAAAACGTGAGTTTGTTCCGCAATCCAAGATTCCCGACCGGCTCAAGAAAGCGTTTATCGCCATTGAGGACGAGCGCTTTTACGAGCATTGCGGTGTGGACCCCTGGAGTATTGGGCGCATTGTTAGTACGTTTTTAACCACGGGAAGGCGGCAGGGCGCGAGTACGTTGACCATGCAGCTTGCCCGCGATGTGGTTCTGGGCAACAGTAAAAAAACGATCACCCGAAAAATTCAGGAAGTTTTTGCCGCGGTTCACATTGAACAGCGTTACTCAAAAGATCAGATACTGGAGTTTTACCTCAACCAGTTTTTTGCCGGGTCCAATTCCTATGGCGTTCAGGCGGCCGCAAAAACGTACTTTGGCAAAGAGATTAACGATTTGACCGTGGCAGAATGCGCCACACTCGCGGCGCTTCCTCAAAGGCCCTCGGTGGTGAATCCATTTGCGAATCCTGGCGCGACAGAAAAACGTCGCAATAAGGCGTTGGGCAATATGAAACGCTTGTCCTTCATCGACGAGGATACGTACAACCGCGCCATGGCAGAGCCGCTGGTCACCACTTCCCGCACCCTTTCGACATCGGAAGAAAACCCGTACTTTATGAGTTTGGTGCGGAGTGCGCTCTCCTTTGACAAAGACCTCCGCAGCAACATCTTGTATCATGGCGGGTACCAGGTTTATACCACCATGAATCCCACTTGGCAAAAAATCGTCGAAGAGGAAGTTGCCAAGGGTTTGCCTGAGGTGGAAAAACAATGGCAGGAGAGAAAAACGGGGCGGTTAGAGTGGGAACAGCGTAGTCTTTTGAAGAAAAAAGGCACGCTGGAACCACAGAAGGGGCAAGTGCGCCTGGCAAAAATTCTGGAGGTGCGGGACAACGGGGTGATGGTCCAACTCGAAGGATATAAGGCGTTTGCCGAGTTCCGCCGAGAGTGGGTCATGCCACCAGAAGACCCGGCTGATCCAGAAAAGAAACGCCAAGCCGCACGAACGGGTGACTATATCAAACCGTGGTTAAATCCGAACCTCGTTTTGAAACGCGGGCAATTGATTGACGTTCTGGTCAAATCTGTGGAACCCACCAAACATACCATCGACATAGTGGTGTATGATGATGCGCACATTCAAGCCGCTGCGGTTTTGCTGGACGTGCATACGGGAAATATCGTGGCGATTTCCGGCGGATCGAATTATTCCACCCCCAAAGAACTGAACCGTGCCATTTCCGCCTATCGCCAGCCTGGCTCTTCGTTCAAGCCGCTACTGTATGCGACTGCGATGCAGCACGGGCGCACGCCTGCCACGATTATCAAAGATGAACAGCCCTTTGAAATCAATGGGTTCAAAGTAAAAAACTACGACAACGAACTGTTGGAGGGCGCCACACTGATTTACGCGTTGAAGGAATCTGACAACGTGGTTACGGTAAAGTTATTTAGTGAACTGGGGATGAAGACCGTTCTCCCCAGTTATCGCAAATTTAATATCATGGGAGCGGCTGGCCGGGAAAAACCTTGGACGCTGAATCCAGAACTTTCCCTATGCCTGGGGTCGCTGAGCGTTACCCCGCTTTCCATCGCAGCGGCTTACCTGCCTCTTGCGCGTAACGACGGTATTGTTATTGAGCCAACCTGTATTCAGCGAATTACCGACCTGAACAACCAGTCCAACATTGAATTACCCACCCCGAAGCGGAACATCGTGCTGTCGCCCGAAAGCGCATACCTGACCACGCGCATGTTGCGCGAGGTGGTAAAAACCGGAACGGGTAAAGAAGTTGGTAAAGAGTTCAGCGAGGATAAATATCCCGAGATGGCGGGAAAAACTGGAACGACAAATAATTGCGTGGATGCCTGGTTTGTGGGTTACACGCCCGATTTAGTGCTGGCGGTGTGGACGGGTATGGATAACAATACGTGGATGGG
>DNPO01000241.1:0-1493 GCA_003501375.1 Candidatus Sumerlaeota bacterium
GCGAAGCCGCTGGGTGGTGAATCGCATTACATTGGCAAGACGGATGGTTCTGGGCGCAAACTCCTCGGTGGAATCGGGCAGCAATTGGCTGCTGACATTGAGGAATCAACCGGTTTAGACACGCGCGTCACCACGCTGGGGCACTTGCAGCGTGGAGGTTCTCCGACCGCCTATGACCGCGTCTTGGCAACGCAGTTTGGGCATGCTGCTCTCGGAGTGCTCATGCGTGGCGAATTTGGGAAAATGGTCGCGCTGAAGGGCGAGACCATTCAGTCTGTTACACTGGACTGCGCGACGCGCACGATCAAGTCGGTGCCATTGGATCATCCGCTGATCGCGGCCGCGCGGTCGGTGGGAACGGTTTTTGGGGATCAAACAAAGGGATAGAGGAAAAACAGCAAGGGATCGATAACAATGAAATACGTTTTATTTCTGGCCGACGGTATGGCCGATGAACCGATGGATGCTCTGGGTGGCAAGACGCCGCTGATGGCGGCGGATACGCCGAACTTTGATGCGCTTGCACAACGCGCGCGGTTTGGAACTTTTCTTTCTTTGCCGGATGGTTTCCCCACCAGTTCCGATGTAGCAAATTTATCAGTACTCGGATACGACTTGGCGAAATGCTGCAATGGCCGCGGCGTGTTGGAAGCAGCGGCGCAGGGGATTGTCCTGCAACCGAATGAGATTGCCATGCGTTGCAATCTGGTAACCGCCACCGACGACGGCGTGATGCTGGATTATTCCGGAGGACAACTACGCAATGACGATGCGGCGCAACTGATCGCCGCGTTGCAGGAAAAATTCGGCACGGATGAAATCCGCTTTCACCACGGCGTGAGTTATCGCAACCTGATTATTTTGAAGGGCGAAAAGTTCTCGGCAAATTTCGCGTACGAAAAACCGGACGATCATCCGGGCGATCCTTACCTGCCGTTGCTGCCGAAAGCCAGGAGGCCGGAATCGGAAGCGACGGTGGAATTGCTCGGGCGGATTATTCGGGAGTCATTTGATTTTCTGAACCACCATCCGGTCAACGAAGCGCGACGTGCGCGGGGAGAGGCTCCGGCAAACTTGGCGTGGCCGTGGAGTCCAGGCCGCAAACCGGACATGCCCGCGTTTTCATCGCTGTATGGCAAGAGCGGTGCAATTATTTCCGCCGTCGATGTTATCAGAGGGATTGGTCTACTAGGCGGCTTGGACGTGTTGGATGTGGAAGGCGCGACTGGTTACATTGATACGAATTACGAGGGCAAGGCTCTCGCGGGTGTCGAGGCATTGAAGCAGCATGACTTTGTTTATGTGCATGTGGAAGGTATCGACGAAGTCTCGCACGCAGGTGACTTAAAACTGAAGTTGCAAGCGATTGAAGATTTCGATAAACGCTTGGTTGGAACATTCTTGACCGCTTATGCCAAAGAGTTTGGCAGTCTGGGCGATCTGGCGATTGCCGTATTGCCTGACCACCCCGTCCCGCTGGTGTTGCGTAAACA
>DNPO01000241.1:1895-2976 GCA_003501375.1 Candidatus Sumerlaeota bacterium
CTGTTCGCACAGTAAATTTTTCGATCGCAGTTAAACTTAAAAGGGATGGATAAAGCATGCCGCTTTCGCTTGCGTTGGTACACTTTCCGGTTTTTAACAAGAGGGGCGCTATCGTCGCCACTTCACTCACCAATTTGGACATTCACGACATTGCGCGTTCGGCTCGCACTTATTGCGCCAGCCCGTATTTCATTGTACACGGGGTGCCGGAAATGGAAGAGTTCGCGCATGAGGTCATTGACCACTGGGTGGAGGGGGAGGGCGCGGAGTACAACGTTACGCGTAAGGAAGCCCTGTCGCAGATAGAGGTCGTGCCGGATTTGGGCGAGGTGGACCGTCGTCTGACGGAACTGTGGGGCCGTCGTCCAAAATTTGTTGTTACGTCTGCGCGTAAGTTTCCCTTCACGGTCACTTACGAACAGATGCGCGAAAAAATCGACAAGGATGACGAACCGCTTTGCCTGATTTTTGGTACGGGCTACGGCTTGATCGACGAAATTATGCAAGAGGCGGATTACGTGCTGGAGCCGCTGTACGGCCCGGGCGACTGGAACCACCTGTGTGTGCGTGCTGCCGCGTCCATTATTTTGGATCGTCTGCGTTCGGTACGGAAATACAATAGGTGGAAAATACTAAGATGTCTTTCTCCAAACCAACCCTTCTTGTTTTTGACCTCGACGGAACTTTGGTCGATACGTTTGGCGACATTGCCGGTGCAGCCAACCACGCCATGCAATTAGTGGGGCGTCCGTCTGTTACCGTTGAGAGCATTATTCCTCTGGTGGGCGGCGGGGGGCGCAATCTGGTAACCCGTTGTATGAACGATCCAAATGCTTCGGAGGCGGAAATTGATACCGCGTTTGCTGCGTGGAAAAAGTATTACGCCGAGCACCTGTTTGATTTTTCACGTCCCTATCCCGGTACCGCGGAAACGCTGATTACGTTACGCGAACGTGGAATTCACTTGGCGGTGCTTTCCAACAAATGGCATGGCCTTACGGAAGGCATCTTAATCGGGCTGGGGCTTGCCCCCCTGCTGGATGCCATGCAGGGGCAAACACCGGACAAGCCGATGAAGCAT
>DNPO01000241.1:3220-11234 GCA_003501375.1 Candidatus Sumerlaeota bacterium
CAACCCCCGAAAAAGCCGATGAAGCCCGATCCCAGTTTGCTTTTTGAATTGATGCACCAGTTCAAAGCCACGCCCGAAACAACCTGGATGGTTGGAGACGGGGATGCAGACATTCTCGTGGCTCGCAATGCGGGCGTTCGCTCCATTGGCGTCAGTTGGGGCGTGCATTCGGCTGCCAGTCTCAAAGGGTTGGGCGCAGATGTAATAGTTGAGTCATTCCAAGAATTGCTGGAACTTTTCGACTAACCTATACCGCTTGAGGGCTGGCGGGTTTCAGTCGCACGGTCAATCGCAACCCGTTTGGTTTTCTGTTTTCCACCGTCACCTTGCCGCCAAATAACGAAATGATTCGCTCCGCCAATGCGGGTGCCAAGCCCAAGTCTCCCCCAAGGGTGATGGATTCTCCCACCCCAAGTACGTCGAAAAAGCGAGAGAGAACATCATCTGGAACCGACGCCCCGTCGGAATCCAGACGGAGTAAAAGATCGTTTGATTCCCATGTTGGCGAAATATCAACACAATTGCCTTTTGTGGAAAAGCGAATCGCCGTTTCCAAAAGCGATTGCAATGCCTTGATCATCAGAGTCGTTTCTCCCATGACCGTACCCAATCCTTCGGGAATGGCCCCGAGCGAAACCCCTTGGAAATTAGCCAGCGATTCCGTGTTATGCAGCGCACATTTCAGCACCAACGCCAGCGGAGTGGTTTCGGTGGAGAAGTGCGCATTTTCCACTTCGATTTGTGTCAACAGCATGGCATCGTCTAACAAAGTCATCATGCGTTGCCGCGCCTGCATAAAAACTTCGTGGTAATCCGATGCTGTCTGATTGTTTTTGCACTCGTCAAACAGCAATTCTGAAATTCCCAAAAGGCCGTTGAGTGGGGTGCGGAGTTCATGCGCAATCAAACGCAAAAAGTCGCTCTTGGCCTTATCCAGAATCGCGAGCCGCGCCTTGGCCATTTCCAACTCCTGGGTGCGTTCATTGACCAATTCTTCCAGGTGCTCGTTGTGCTCTTGTTGGCGCTGGCGTAATTTTCTGATTTCCACATGGGTGCGGACGCGTGCCTCGACCTCTTCAAACTGAAAAGGTTTGGTTACATAATCCACCGCACCAACGCCAAACGCTTTTACCTTATCAATGGTCTCATTGAGCGCGCTGATAAACACCACCGGAATATCCGATAAGTTAGGATTGGATTTCAGGCGGCAGCAGACCTCATAACCATTCATGTCGGGCATATTGATATCGAGCAGTATCAAATCCGGCGGGTGCAATTCCGCCGTTTTTAGGGCAAGATTGCCGTTCAATGCGGGGCGTACCTGATAACCTTGTTGCTCGAGCAAACTGCACAACAAGCGCAAGTTCTCCGCTGCGTCGTCCACCACCAGAATGCTTCCTTTGTGTTCTTCTACGGGCTGGTTCGTATTCATGAGTCTCGCATCCCTTCGCAAATTTCGTTGAATTCCGGCTCAATCCTTAAGAATAAAGCGCCCAGTGTGGGGTCAAACTGTTCTCCTACTACTTCTGCGATAATCTCGCGACTGTTTTCGCGCGAGAACTCTTTCTTATAACAACGTTTAGAACGCAACGCATCATATACATCCGCCAGGGCGAGAATGCGAGCTGCCAAGGGAATGTTTTCTCCGCTCAAGCCATCCGGGTATCCTGACCCATCCCACCTTTCATGGTGCGAACGGGCAATCACTCTGCCCATGCGAATAAACGTATTTTCAGGATAGCGGTCACAGACGGATTGCAATGTGTGCGCCCCCTGAGCAGTATGTAATTTCATAATCTCAAACTCCTGTTGATCCAATGGGCCGGGTTTGAGAAGGATGGCATCCGGGGTTGCCACTTTGCCAATGTCGTGAAGCGGGGCTGCGCAGTACAAATTATCAATATACTCATCGTTAATAATCGTACCGTATTCGGGAATCTTGCGTAATTGAAGTGCAAGAGCGCGGCAATAATGCTGCACGCGTTCGATGTGTTTTCCCGTATTGTCGTCCCGCGCTTCTGCGACTTTTGACATGGCAACAATGATTGCCATTTGCGCGTCCTGCAATTTTTTGTTGACGGCAAGAATTTCCTGCACTTGATTTTGCACCAGTTCTTCCAAGTGAGTATTGTGTTGTTCCAATTCCTGCTGGCATTCGCGTAATTTCAGATGGGTATGAACTCGGGCTAAAACTTCTTCAATTTGAAATGGTTTGGTAATGTAGTCCACCCCACCGACTTTAAACCCTTTTACTTTTTCCGCAGGATCGCTGAGGGCACTGATAAACACTACGGGGATGCTCGAGAGAGTGGAGTTTGCTTTCAGTCGCTCGCAAACTTCGTACCCCGTCATTTCTGGCATGGTAATATCCAACAGGATAATATCGGGGGGCGTGTGCTCAGCCGCTTTTAACGCCAAGCGTCCATTCGGCGCTGGGCGCACGTTGTATTGCTGCCCCAATATCTCGGAAAGCACCATGAGGTTGGCCGGAGTGTCGTCTACAATGAGAATATTTTGTTTGTGAGTTGGCGTTAGCGCATCCGTCATGTTCACTTTTCCCCTTCTCCTAATAATTCCAGAAGTTCATCAAACTGGAATGCGTTGGCTAATTCTTTGAGGTCTGCCGCCAGTTCTGGCTCCTGTTCCGCCACCGCATCAAGTAACTGAAGCAGTTTGTTCAAGTCCAATTCCATCGTCGCATCGCGCATTTGTGCAATTAACTCGGCGGGGATGGATGCCAAGTGTTCTTTGCTCAGGGACGTTTCTTCCGACTGCGTCTCCTGCGGTTGCGCACTCGGTTCTTCGTACTCATATTGAATGCCTGTCAAGGCCCCCATTTTTTCCAGTATTTCAGTTTCCCGAAAGGGCTTGCCGATAAAATCATCTGCACCCAGATTTAAAATCTCCTGCCGATTTTCCGCAAAAGCGCTGGCGGTAACGGCAATGATTTTGGTACTAACTTTTTGGTCAGATGCATGAATGCGGCGGAGAACCTCATAACCATCCACGCGGGGCATGCGCATGTCCAAAAGGATGAGATCGGGATTCCACGCACCGTATATTTCCAGCGTTTCCTGACCGTCACACGCCTCACGGGTTTCAAACCCCACGGTATTCAGAATTGTGGAAAGCAAAACGCGATTTTCCTCAATGTCATCGGCAATCAAAACACGACAAAGTGATTGGTTGTCCTTCACTTTTTTCACGCGTTGCATGGCCGTTTTTCCATCTACTTCGCTGGCATCGCCTTTGCCGACTTCAATTTCGATGCGGAAAATAGACCCTTTGCTGATTTCGCTCGTAACGGTTACATCACCGCCCATCAAACGGGCAAATTCCCGAGTGATGGCTAAGCCCAGTCCGGTGCCGCCTTGGGTTCTGGCTCCAACACCCGTCTGCTGGAAGGGACGGAAAAGTTTGGAAATATCTTCCGGGGCAATCCCGGGGCCTGTATCCTCAATTTCCAGTACGATCTGGCAATGCCCGGTAACAACGTCTTGTTGCCCCACACCCACCCGGAGGGAAATGCCGCCGTGCGAAGTGAATTTGACCGCGTTGCCCAAAAGGTTGATAAGCATCTGACGGAGTTTATTTTCATCCGTGAAAACGTATCGTGGTACTTCGTCAAAGCGTTCCATGAGAACGCGCAATCCCTTGGCATCAGCACGCACACGAAACATCATTTCCATATCGTCCAGCAAGGCGTACAAATCAAATGTGCTGGGATTCAACACCACGCGTCCTGCCTCAATTTTCGACATTTCCAAAATGTCATTGATCAAATCCAGCAGATGTTCGCCGCTACGGTTGATGGTATTCAGGTATTGCCGTTGCTGCGTCGATACCGACTGATCGCGCAGAAGCAATTGCGAAAATCCCAGAATGGCATTCATAGGCGTACGTATTTCGTGCGACATGCTGGCAAGGAACGCACTCTTGGCACGCGTGGCTGATTCCGCCGCATCCTTTGCGGTTGTCAGTTCATTTTCCAGCGTCTTGAAATCCGTAATGTCCTGCGCGACACCATAAATATCGGAACCGTTGCCCTCGGAATTGCAGGCCACCCGACCCACCGCATGGATCCACACGATGTGTCCGTCACTGGGCCGTTTGTAGGAGTAGGTGGTGTCGTACATGAAGACTTTACCGCCCAGGGCCTCTTCGTAACGCAGAATGGAATTTTCCCGGGTATCGTTTTCCTGGATATTAACAACTAAATCATCGATGAAATGATAGCGAAGGTCTTGATGTGGCAGAAGCCCATAAATTTGCACGGCACGCTCTGACATATTTAATCGCGCGGTGCCATCAAGTACCAAATGCCAATAACCCGCCTTGGTAAGTTCGAGCGCCGTATCGGCGAGAAAGTTGGCGTTATGCAATTGCTCTTCCATCTGCTTGCGCTGTGTAATATCCACATAACTCAGGCGCACAAGCCGTTTACCCGAAGCCGGAAAGTTTGCCATGCGGACTTCGCAAATACGCTCGTCCCCCGCAGGGGTTTGTATTGCCCGTTCAAAAAGTACCTTGTCCCCACGTAATGTTTGTTCAAAATGCAGTTTAATACTCTCCTCTACTGGCATGCCATCAGGCTGGATCGGAGCATAAAAATGCGCCGGCCCATTTTGCAACAAGACTTCGCGGTTGCATCCCAGGAGTTGTTCCGCGTTGGGATTTGCGTCCACAAACAAGCAGGTGTCTATGTCCAGTAGCAAAATAGCCTCGGGTGCCTGATCAAACAACACGCGCAACCGTGCTTCACTTTCACGATGCGCTTGCTCCGCCTTCTTGCGCTCCGTTATGTCTTCTTTCATCGCGACATAGTGCGTGGTTTCGCCATTATCGCCCCGAACAGGTGCAATGGATGCAAGTTCCCAGTACAACTCCCCGGATTTTTTTTGGTCACAAATTTCACCACGCCATTCCTTGCCCGCATCCAATACCGTCCACATTTCCCGATAGAAAGATTCCGGGTGAACACCAGATTGCAACATACGTGGATTTTTCCCAACCACTTCTTCCGCCCCGTACCCCGTGACTTCGGTAAAGCGGGGGTTAACGTATAAAATGCTGTTATCCGCATCGCTAATTACGACAGCGGATGGGCTGTTTTCAATGCTCTTCGAAAGCATACGCAGCGTTTGACTGGACTCTTCTAATTGATGGTAGGCGTCTTCCGCAGCCAGACGGGCATCTTCCAATTCCCGCGTGCGATCTTTCACACGTTGTTCCAGTGTCTCGTTCAGGCGGTGGAGCGCTTCTTCCGCTTGCTTGCGTTCGGTAATATCTTGAATCAATCCGTCGTATTCTTCGAGGACGCCCGCCTCATTGTGTCGCAAAACGGGTGTGTGACGTACCCAACGCATGCTTCCATCTTTGTGAACGATGCGGTGTTCTATAGGAGCCGCACAGCCATCCGACAAAATGCGTCGGGCATGTTCCTGCACAATCGGTTTGTCAATTTCAGGAACAATGCTCGTCCAAAGGTCCGCATTCAGTGCAAATTCTTCTTCGGCATATCCGGTGACCGCATGGCAGCCTGCGCCATGCCATACTTCTACCACCTGTCCATTTTCCACATGAGCCGTATAAATATAATCGGTAATCGCTTCGGTGATCCGTCGATAACGCGTCTCGCTTTCCTGTAGCGCGCGCGTGCGTTGCATTACCATTTCCTGCAACTGCTCGTTTTTAGAACTATGCTCCGAAAGTTGTTGCGATTTTGATACGCACCGTTGGATAACGGTGTCTAATTGTTTTAGATTTACCACGGGTTTCAGCAGATAATCCCAAGCGCCGCGTTGAAACGCATCCAACACATCCTCGATTTTTCCCGTTCCGGAAATCGTGACGATTGGAATGTTGGGATTGATCGTATGCAGCGCCGTAATCAGTTCGGCACCCCCCATACCTTCCATGTGCAAATCACTCATAACAATATCAAATCCCATGCCGTCCTCAAAAAGTTTGAGGGCCTCTTCTGCGTTAGGGGCTTCCGATACGGTATACCCGCTTTTTTTCAAATAGCGGGAATAAAGTCGGAGAATGTCTGGCTCGTCATCCACGACAAGTATGGTAATCGGGTTTTCCATAAATATTTTTCTCCCCAGCATGAGACAACAAAGCGTTCAGCATGACGTGCCAGAAAATTATCCGTTGCAAAACTCTGCCTTCAAAAATACCGCGTTAATTGTATCCTGACGGGGAATCGGCATCAAGCACAATGCGATAGGGGTAGGAATTCCTGACGATAAAATAAGTTTGTGGTGGCAGAGAACCGCGAGGGTTTTAAGAGCGATTCGAAGGGGGCGCTATGATACCAGTTTCTACTCCACGCGGAGCAAAAATCAGTGGCTTACTATCGCACCAGCGCACCCAGGATGGAACGCACGGATTTGAGGGAGGGCCGGGTAATCAATCCAGTGAACGCGTATTGCATAGCACATTTTCGGCTTGTTTTTCGGAATTCATACGATGCGGTCAGCCACGCTTCGGCTTCCAGATTTCGGAGGATTTTGTCTTGTGCGGGGGTCAAATCCATAAACTCTCGCCGCCATTTTTGGAACATGACAGCCCGGCTTAAAAACTTGTGCGGATTTACCGATGTGGTAATACTGCCCTTCCGTTTGCGGTAAAGGGTTAGAGAGTCACGACAATAACCCACACGCCAGCGACGCGCCAGGCGGGTCACAAAATCCCAGTCCTCCCAGCACACAAGCGCGGGATCAAACCGCTTGGTTTCAATCAACGCGGAACGGCGTGCCATAATTACCGAAGTGTTAAACGGGTAGCGCGCCAACACCAAGTTGCGAAATTCGCGCTCAAATAAAAAATCATTGGGATGCGCATCCTCGGCCTGCTTACAGGGAATCTCCACGCCAAGGGCTTCAAAGATACCCCATGATTCTTCTCGGTTATCCAAATCTCGCCGTGTAATGTCGCACCCGACCAAGCCCGCTTCGGGATACATGAGCAACAACCGCGCCTGTCGTTCCAAGCGTCCGGGAAGCATCAGGTCATCCGCATCCAAAAAAGCGATCAGTTCACCGCGTGCGCGTGCAATACCGGCGTTGCGGGCAGTGGAAACACCGCAATTGGGTTGCCAGTGAAAATGCACACGGGGGTCGGCTGTTTGAAAAACCGTTTGTGCTGAAGGTTCGGATCCATCATCCACAATCAGCACGTCAATAGTTCCGGAGTATTCTTGGGCCAGAACACTAGGTACACTCTCACGGAGGTATTCCGCATCATTGTGCGTGGGAATAACGACTGTGATCGACGGCAATAAAACCATATCTGTCTCCTGACTACGCGTCCTAGCGAAATCTTACCACGAAAAAAATGAAATACACGAAAAAAAACGACTCTATTTTTGACTGGGGTGCATTCGAATTGCCTCATAAATAAAGTCACCGAAAAAAATCTATCCATTTTAGTAGAAACGGGTTTGGGGGAACATTGCCTCAAAAAGAATGTTACCCAACGAAAGTACCCGTTTCATAGCCAATCTGAAAAAGCACCGGTGCTTCGCACGCCTGCGGAAAAAGTACGCCGCCACCGCCATCAACCGGCTGTTGGCACCGACGGTGTGCAGAAATTTGTCCTTCGACGGCGCGGCGCTGCAACGCCTACGCGAAGAACGCGGCATCTTTCCAGGCAAGCGTTCATATCCGTTGTCTGTTTATGTGGCTCAAAACCTTGTGACGACAGGCTCTAAAGGGCTATGCCTCTGTTCTCATCTGTTTTGTTAATGTTTTTGACCATCCCACCACTTTCCAGAGTTCGCTGATAATATACACCACCGCTACAACGATTAGCGAGAATACCCAAACAACAAATTCGCGAGAATCCCGCTTCGCGTGAGTAAGCAACACGATATGAGTCAGAAGCATGCCCAAGAGAAAAAGTCTTGTTCCTGAATGCAGCAAATAAACGTATAAGGAAAATCGAATAATTCGGACCATTTTTGAGTTCGTATTTTTTACAATAGCAATCTGTCTCTCTATTGCTTTTG
>DNPO01000334.1 GCA_003501375.1 Candidatus Sumerlaeota bacterium
GAATCCCACCCCCACCGCCAGTTGGTGGAAGTGGTATTCGTTGGTTTGCAGTACGGAGAGATGGCCGAGTGGCTGAAGGCGCTGCCCTGCTAAGGCAGTATGGGGGGTAACTTCCATCCAGGGTTCGAATCCCTGTCTCTCCGCCAGTTTTTGAGAATACGAGTTTTATAGCGTTTCCTTTTTTCTGAATCCAGCAGGTTCCCCGTTATGAATCTCTGAATTTGGTGCAAAAAAGACACTAACCGATACAAATTCTTTGAGAGAGCAAGGTAAAACTTGCTCTCTTTTTTTATTTGCTGCAATTAGCATTTTTACGCTGGAAAACAAGAAAACATTTTTCCTGCATTCAAGTAACGGGATCATCTATTTAGGGTATGCTGGGGGAGTGTTTAATCTACGTATTGCAGATATACTGGATTTCATTCTGGGCTGGAATGCGCTGGCGGTTAGCGGCGATGACGATTTTGAAAGCCCCAGAGAATGCGATCTTCGCGCAAGAAGTAAAAAACATGACGAAGACTCCAAGCACGTTACACGTAGAAACGGTGGCTGATTTTTCCCGTGCCTTTCGCGTGTTTTGTGGTTATCCTGTTGCTTGGTTGTAGAATTCCGCGGGAGACGATGCAGCATGTTTTCCTTTTTTCGTAAAACCGCCCGTAAATCGGGAATGTATGACTGGCGTTCCGCATTTTCCGGAACGCAGACCAAGACGCCCCTGCTCAATGGCAGCAGTCGCGTTGCCGTTAATTTTGACAGCGCCGCCACCACGCCACCCTTTATCGAAGTCGCGGAAACGGTTACTCGATTTATGGATTGGTACTCTAGCATCCATCGGGGCATGGGGTATAAATCGCTGGTATCCACCGAGGTTTACGAACAAAGCCGCGAAGTAGTTGAGCGTTTTTGTGGAGCCGATCCGCGCCACCATACCGCTATTTTTTGCTCAAATTCCACGCATGCCATCAATATTCTGGCGCACCGTTTGAAATTCTCCACAGGGCGTGGTGTTTTGGCCACGCACATGGAGCACCACTCCAATCTGTTGCCGTGGAAAAACGTCAACGGTAAGGTGGAGTATGCCGACGTCCTCAAAACTGACGGTTCGCTGGATTTGGAAACACTGGAAGCCAAATTAAAAACCGGCAAGGTCGGATTGGTGGCTGTAACCGGCGCATCCAACGTAACCGGGGTCTTGAATCCGCTCGGCGTTATCGCCCGCTTGGCGCATGCGCACGGTGCATTGCTTATGGTAGACGCGGCGCAGTTGATCGCGCACCGGGCTATTGACATGAAAAGCCCCAGCGATCCCGAAGCCATTGATTTTCTCACCTTCAGCGCACATAAAGTTTACGCTCCCTACGGATCAGGCGTGCTCATTGTCCGACGCGATCTGTGGGACAATGACGCCCCCCCCGCCTTCCCTGGCGGCGGCACAGTACGCATGGTTACAGACGAAGAAGTTTTATGGGCCGACCTCCCCGATAAAGAAGAGGGCGGCACGCCCAATGTCGTCGGAGCACTGGCCTTGGCAAAATCCTTCTGCATTCTGCAATCCATCGGTATGGACAAGGTAGAAGCGCACGAAGCAACGTTGACACACTATCTCCTGGCATGCTTAAACGAAATTCCCGAGGTACGCATCTATGGCCCCAGCGCCCGCGCGACTTCCGATTCACGCTTGGGTGTGGTGTCTTTTACCCTGAAGGGTTATCATCACGGATTGCTTGCGTCCATCCTCGGATTCGAGTATGGTATTGCCGTGCGGAACGGTTGCTTTTGCGCACAGCCTTACCTGATGCGTTTGCAGGGGCTGTCCGACCAACAAGTGCAGGAACATCTGGCGAACGTCCGCAAGGGCGATATGCGCAACCTGCCAGGTTTTGTTCGTATCAGTTTGGCACTTTACAGCGTTGAAGAAGAAGTCGATTATTTTTGTGAATCGTTGAAGAAAATTATCAAGAAAGGCCCACGAGGACATTATCGGCAAAACGAGACGGGACAGTTTATTCCAGAGAATTTTCGCCCCCCATCCATTTCGGATTTTTTGCCCTAATTCCTGCGGACGCTCTCCAGGGAGAAAACCATAATGACAAAAAAATTACTCTTCATCGCGACTCTCGCGCTTGCATTAAGCGCATGCGGTTCCTCGGAAAACGAGAACAAGACTTCGGACACAAAAGAAAAAAAGCAGGAACAAACACAAAAACAACAACCGAAAAAAGAAGCGGAAAAGCCTGCGGAGAAAACTCCGGGGGAACCCGCAGCCACGCAAGATAAAACTTCGGGGACGATTCAGATCGGAGAAAAAGGCAAGATCGAATACTCTGATAAGAAAGTCACCATTTCGGACGAAAAGGGTGGAAACCTCACCATCGATGCGTCTGAAAATGCAAAGATTCCCGATGATTTTCCCAAGGACGTTTACGTATACCCCGGGGCGCAGGTTAAGCAAAGTATGAAGATGGATGACGGTTTCCACATCATGCTGGAGACGAAAGACCCGGTGGATAAAGTGACTGCCGCTTTCAAGACAAACATGCTCGAAAAAAAATGGCAGGAAGAAGCTGCAATAGACTCAGAAGATGGCGGCATGCTGGAATACAGCAAGGGCGAAAATTTGAAGGTGCTGGTTCAAATTATGAAGGACGAAGGCGCTACCAGCATTATGCTGATGTTTACCAAAGAACAGTAAACATTTGGAGAGTGTCCGTGCATTCATCGGTACTGAATTCGCAGTTTCTTTTCAACCGCTATGTGGTTGGAAAACAACAAAATGATTTGTGTCTATCAATAGGTGAACGCTCTCACCGTCTCTAATGATTTTCCTGCTCAAAGCGTGGACCTTCTGCCTGAAAAAACCGCCGTCGCTCCGACGGGGAATAGATAAACCACGCCCGGGTAAAAATCACCGGCACGCTCGCCCATCCGCCCAATACCGGCCGCGATTTGCCAACGCAACAGGCAGATTCCCATCCAGTTACCGTGACATTGGGACTGTTAAAATCCGGCACTTTCCCCCCGCCAATTAGCGGCATGTTGTCCTCGGGCAAATTGGAAATCAGGATCAAATATTTTCCCGCCGGGCAGGTGATCTTAAAACTCTGAAAAATACCGGGATCGGTGACCAAGGGATAGTACGCCTTGGACAGTTTCTTCCCATCCACATAATACGCCCCACTGCGACGCTCCAAGGTTTCGCCCCCCACCGCCAGCACGCGTTCCCAGGCATTTTGTGGGTCTACGACGTAAATATCATTACCATTTGCTTTGCGCACTTCCACTTGGTAGGGCGGCGGATCATACCGCACCACATCGCCGGGACGCGGATTACGAAAGAGGTACGTAATCCCTTCGTCGCACACATCGTCCCCGCTCCTCAAAACGGGTGCCATGTAATCTTGCCGAACATGAAATTGCGTGAACACCGGCCAGTGCATGCAGGCCATCAGCGAACAAAGAAAACTAAAAGCACCCAACAAGAAAATGGGATACGTCAACGCCGCCAACCGATTGCGAAAAGTAAAGGTTTGCCCGTTGATTTCCGCAGCGGCCAGCAGCGCATCTGAAAATGAAAACATCATCACGCCAAACGTGCAAACAATCCACGTATTGCCCCAGTAGGGCGTGGTGATGTAATGAATCGCCAGCCCGAGGAACAACACAAACGGCGGAACGAACCAGATTATTTTTTTCGGTTGGTGGTTGTAGACCTGGCCCAGACCGGGGAGCAGGGCGAGAAACGCAGCAACAAAAGGAAAGCGGTGCGGCACATACTGCGGCAGCGGAACCGACAGCGCCCGGCGAAATTGCCGCAAACTTTTCATCAATTGCGCATTAAGTTTCCAATACAAATTGGCACCCGGAATGCGGCGTGGTTCACGCAACGTTCCGGGCTTCACGGTCAACGCGGTTCCGCATTTCAGGCACGTATCACGCGAATCCATATTGCAGAATTGGCAAACGGGACATTTTCGCATGAGTCGTTACCCGGTACAAAAACAGCACACCTCAATAAAAGCAGCCCTCAAATTGCATGTTTTTCACAGTTTATTGTCCAAAAAAACGTCCGATAAATCTGTGTAATGTGTGAAATCTGTGGCTGAATTCCTGGTAGTTTGGCTGTTAGAAATTATTGTGCTTCTGCTGCGCCTAACTTGATATGCGACAGGTCCAGTCCATTGAACTGTGCCTTGGCATCATCCGCATGGCCGCCCTTGCCGGGACGACGTTGACGTTCCGGTTTGGCGTGCTTGGGCTTTTCTGGCACCACAGGCGCTTCTTCCACGGCTTCTTCACATATCGCGCACTTTTCCTCATGCACATGCGGACGCAATGGACGTTGCGAAACAATCTGGGCAATCGCGTGCTTGTACACCAAGTGCTGCGCGCCTCCCACCTGCATTACCACCGTAAAATTGTCAAACCCCCGCACGTGTCCGGTGAAGGAAAGACCACTCGACAAGACCATTTCTACTTCCACGCCGTCTTTACGCACCTGATTCAAAAAACTGTCCTGCAAATTAACAGAGTAATTAGACATGAAGCAAACTCTCCCCCCACGTAAAGCGGCGAACATCTGGAAAAATGAAGTCTGCGTGCGTGTTCGCCGTGCCGTGCTGCATCACTATTAAGCAGCACTTGCAGTAAATTCAAGCATTTTTTCTATCCAACGTGCGTTTTCAGTCAACCCCTTCGCCGCATCCAGCCACACCGCGCCCCACCAACGGCGATAAAGTACCATCTGTTGCTTGGCATAACGCCGACTAAACCGCTGCGTTTCCTCCACCGCCGACGCGCGATCCATCTCCCCGCGCATCATCCGCAGCATCTGCGGATACCCCAGCGCACGCATCGCCGGCCACTCATCCAGAGCGCCCAAATCCAATAATTTCCGCACTTCATCCTCAAATCCCTGCGCAATCATTGCCTCAACACGCGCATCAATCCGGTGATACAAATCGTCGCGATCCAGGCACAGCACAAACCGATGCGCGTTCAGCGGTTTCCGCTGCGCCCGATCCTCCGCCTGCAATGTGCTGATGGAACGCCCGGTCGTCTCAAATACTTCCAGCGCCCGCACCACACGCAATTTATCATTCGCATGGATACGCGCCGTGCTCTCCACATCCACCGCCCGCAGCCGCTCGTACAAGGCCACGCCCCCATCGACATCCCACTCGACTTCCAGCCGACTACGCACTTCGGGATGCTTCGCTGCGCCCTCGGTTTCAAAAAGACCATTGGTCAACGTCTTGAAATACAGCCCCGTTCCCCCGACCACCACGGGGATTCGTCCCCGACTGATAATCTCCGCCGCGCAAATTTTTGCCGCCCGCAACCACTCCGCCACCGACCACGGTTGCCACGGATCGAGGCATCCGGTCAGGTGACAGGGTACACCATGCAACTCTTCAGCAGCGGGCTGGGCGGTGCCAATAGCGCACCCGCGATAAATCTGCATGGAATCGGCAGAAATAATTTCGCCACCGATGCGCAGAGCCAATTCAATAGCCAACGCAGTCTTTCCTGACGCTGTCGGCCCGGCTAATAAAACCCAGGGAACTGTTTGTTCTGAATGCACGCTCAACCTCTCGCTCTCCCCACAAAATACCGCACTGAGATTGGCAAAGAACGCAGAGAAAAGTCAACTAAGAAACCATACCCTCAATCCTTCACGCATCAAGGATTTCTTTGGAACTTTGGAAAACGCGGCCAAAGCACAAATTTGGATCGCGATTTCGTGTTTTGAGATTTCCTCTTTCAAAAATACGTAGATTTCGATACGCTCTTTGGGGATAAGTTGAGTAAATTTTGCTTCCATCTCCCCACCCCGAGTGAAAAACCCAACTGAAATTTGGTGGACTGATCAGTGCCATGCAGCAGCAGTGGAATACACATTTGTGGGCGACGGTGCAATCCTATAGGCGCAAAACAACAAACAGAAAGAAGTTTCTTGTGAAAAAACTTACGGTTGGATGTGTGTACTTCACAGCCATTATGTTCTTGCTCTCGGCGTTCGCCAAATGTGTGGACATCCGTTCCTTTGCCGTGTTGATTTCCTACATCGGTATTATCCGAATTCCACCCCTTGTTCTGACTCTGGCGGTTTTGATTGTGACAATGGAACTAACCTTGGGTTTGACCATGATTTTGAGTCGTGCTTTGCGTCCGTTGTGCCTTAAGGTTACGCTGGCTGTGCTGGCAGGGTTCAGCGGCATTCTCGTTTACGCCTGGCTCTTCAGGAATCTTGAGGACTGCGGCTGCTTCGGTTCCTTTATAAAAATGTCCCCTTTAGTTTCGTTGTTGAAAAATGCCGTGCTCATGGGAATCGCGGGCGTGGGGCTCTATGGCTATTCCAAAGATGCCGCCGGCATGCGTCCCATCAGCGCCCATCGCGGCCAACAACGACTGAAGGCGCTTGTACTTGTCGGCAGTTTGTCGCTCTTTGCAGGCGGCCTGACGTACAGTGCCAGCAAAAATCCCGATCAATCTGACTGTGTGGTTGTTAAGAAAAAAACTGGTGCGGCACAAAACTCGGATCGTAAGTTTGCCGCCTTCCAGATACAAGACCAGGGCAAGAACATTGACTTGGGGCAAGGAACTTATCTTGTCGCATTTCTCACCGACTCTTGCCCGCGTACCCAAACGGTTATTGTAAGTCGGTTGAACGCATTATCTGAAAACAATCCGAATTTTCCCCCCGTGGTAGCACTGGTGCTCAGCGAATCCGGCTCACTGAAACCATTCCGCGAACAATTTCAACCCAATTTCCCATTGGGATTGTTAGAACCGTTGCAGTTTTTCGATGTCATTGGCAATACCCTCCCCCCCTGCTTCTATCTGGTGCGGGATGGGAAAGTGATAGCGTGGTGGGACAGAGCATTCGCGGAGGATGATGTGATAAAAATATTGGAACAAAGCAAAAAAACATCTGAGTAAAAGAGAGCGGTTGAACTGCTCCCCAAAACACCATAAAACACAGATGAGCCGATTTTATGGCCTTTGGAGAATCAAGGTTCATCGGCTTTTTAACGTAACGCTGGCGGCTTTCAATCCGGGAGCCTCGGTTTTGAACTCTATTTTACCGCTCTTCGCAGTCGTTTGCACAATAGCCTGAGCCAAGCCGTTGAATGCGG
This sequence comes from Candidatus Sumerlaeota bacterium, assembly GCA_003501375.1. Classification (GTDB taxonomy): domain Bacteria; phylum Sumerlaeota; class Sumerlaeia; order UBA8349; family UBA8349; genus UBA8349. Next base: position 7,137 of record DNPO01000334.1, read on the forward strand.
GACGGCTACTCCCTTTGTCCGGTTCGTGACAACTGGGGTCGCCGTTGCCCACGCCGATCAACTTGCCCGGCCCCGTAATCGTGAAAGTAACCTTGTTGTCTGCGATTGGAACAACGCGCCCCTGCGCATCCACAATCGCAACGTTTACGACGGCGAGATCGGCGTTGTCCGCAGCAAGTTGCGTACGGTCAGCGGTCAGACGGACGGCAGCGGGAGCGCCCGTGGTTTCGACTACGGTTTCGATCTTCTTTCCCTCACGTATGCCCTTGGCCACGAGTTTGCCGGGCGCATATTTTACTTTCCCGTCTATATGCTGTGTACGTTGCATCT
>DNPO01000062.1:0-152 GCA_003501375.1 Candidatus Sumerlaeota bacterium
CCTTCGGAACCCGGGGTAAGAACCAGGTGTGCGCCAAGCGCTGCCAGTACCCGACGTCGCTCAATACTCATGGTCTCCGGCATGGTCAAAGTAAGGCTGTAACCGCGTGAAGCAGCGACAAAAGCCAACGCAATGCCCGTGTTTCCGCTGGT
>DNPO01000062.1:362-4712 GCA_003501375.1 Candidatus Sumerlaeota bacterium
TAGTAGCCGCGGGCCGCGCACACCATGGCCAGCCCGATGCCCGTGTTGCCGCTGGTCGGCTCGATAATTTCGACGCCGGGCTTGAGCACGCCACGTTTTTCCGCGTCCCAAATCAGGGCTGCGCCCAAGCGGCACTTAACGGAGTAGGATGGATTACGCCCCTCGATTTTTGCCAGAATGGTGGCCTTACCTCCCAATCCTACATGGTTCAGGCGCACCAGCGGGGTGTTGCCAATGGATAATGAATTGTCCTGATAAATCTTGGTCATGATAAAAGTCCCTTTCTGCAGATCAATGGTGGAAATAAATTTCAAATCACCGGGTCAAAGACCGGTTCCTCCGATTCCAGTACCAGATCGAGCAGCGTCAGGCGGTCGAGACATCCAGAAATGCTTTCTTTCAATTCCGCCATGACCAGCCGCAGGCCGCACTGTGGTGATTCCCCGCAAGCGTTACAACTGCGCACCATGCTCATTTTAACGCAGGAGGGCACGGCCAGCGGCCCGTCAAAAAGTTGGACAACCTGCGCAATGCGAATATCCTCCGGCCTGCGCAGAAGCGCATACCCGCCGCCCTTGCCTTTGCGGCTGGCGAGCATTCCCTCATTTTTGAGCGACAGCAAAATGTTTTCCAAAAACTTTTTCGGGATGCCCTCTTCCACAGACAGATCGGCAATGAGCACCGGGCCATTGTGTCGTTTATGCGCCAGTCGGATCAGCGCTTTGATGGCGTATTTTGTCTTCATGGAAAACATGGGATGAAACCTTGCTTTCTTTCAGATGCCTTCACCTGCCATAAATTCCGCTGGATTCAGTCGTTTATAAACATTCTGCGATACCTGACGCTGCGCCTTCTCAAATGCCTGTTGATAGAGTTGCTGGGTGGAGCGTAGTTCTTCCGCTGTCATGTTCTGCAAGAAAACCCGCGGGCACATGGTGAACACTTCTTCCGATTCATCTGCATCTTGCGACGCAAACGCATCGGAATAAAATTCTTGATCCAGTCGATACGGTTCCATTACGCGCTCCCCCTTTTATTTTTTTACGCTCACAGTGCGGGATAACACGCGCTGCTTAATGACGACTATTATAGTCGTCTATATTGAGATGTCAATAAAAAGTGAAGGATTTTTTCAAAAAAATGAAACTGCGTACCTCAAGCAAAAACCCTGCATAGAATCTTATTCGTTGGCGGGATGCAGCAGGCGCTTGTAGTAAAAGTTCGGGGCACGCGACGGTGGAACCAGCAGGGCAGCGGCCAGAACGAGGAAAAGAAAAAAGGTTCCGTGTGTCGAACCCATGATCGGCTTTCTGCAATGCGCGTTTTCAAAATCATATTTCCCATTTTCAATACCTGAAAATTTTACCACAGAGGCACAGAGGAGACACAGAGAACAGCGGAAAATAAAAGGCTTTGAAGTTCTCTGCGCCCTCTGTGTCTCTGTGGTAAAATCTGTTTTGCATTGTTCATGGTGTTATGCCCCAACATCAGCGCCTTGCTGTGGAAATTGCCTGCTGCGTTTCATCCGCGACTTCGGGAACAGGCGGTTCCGGGAACGACAACGCATCCACAAATACCTTCTCGAAGTCAGGCGCATGCGCCAAGTCCACACTGGGTGTATTCTGAACCACCGTGTTGATTTCTTCACGCGCCACGCGATCCAGCAAAAACGCTTGCGCGCCACTCTTGGAAGTGTTGCCGACAAAGTCAATTTTCCCATCAAACGCAGCCGGCAACAGTCCCAGATTGATCAAACTTTGCGGGCGCAAATGATAACCAAACGAACCGGCGATTAGAACCCGATCCACTTGTTCTGGTGCAATTTCACCAAATTTAAGCAGCGTATCGATCCCCGCCCGAATCGCGCCCTTGGCCAGTTGTACCTGCCGTACGTCTTTCTGGGTCAGGTACACATCATTTTCCAGCGCGAACGCGGACGAACCTTCCACCTTGACCAAGCGCTCCCCAAGCATTCGGGGTTTCTTTGAAAACCGCCCGGTTTTTTCAATAATGCCCCGCGCAACCAACTCACCCACAATGTCCACCAACCCGCTGCCACAAATGCCGACAGCGGGAGCGTTGCCAATCGTGCGGCTTTCCATGTGCCCATTATCGTTGATCAGGAAGACCTCAATCGCGCCTTCCGCCGCGCGCATTCCGCAGGAAATATTCATGCCTTCAAAAGCAGGCCCAGCCGCCGTGGAAGTGGCATAAAGTTTTCCATGCACAGCCAGAATCATTTCGCCATTGGTACCCACGTCTACAAACAACGTGATACCGTCCAAACTATCCAGTTCGGTTACGAGAGCGCCCGCCGTGATGTCCGCCCCCACAAAACCATCGAAAATGGGCGGCAGATATACCTCGCCCTCAGGGGCAATGCGCAAACCAATCTGGCTGGCCGGAAATGAATTGCCTCCTCGAATAACCGGGGTGTAAGGATAGCGTCCCAGCGACCGCGGATCCGCACCGACAGCCAGGTGCAGCATGGTGGTGTTACCGCTCAACACGGCCTCGTAAATAAAATCCCGATGCACCTCATGTCGCGCCGCAACCTCAGTTGTCATCCGGTTGAGTTCGGCAATCAGGCGTTCCTGCAAGATTTTGAGACCGTCGCCCTCCCCGGCAAATTGGATGCGCGAAAGCACGTCGTGTCCAAAAACGGTTTGTGGATTGATCGCCGAAACCGCACCGAGTTCACGTCCCGTCAACAGGTCAACCAGCGCAACAACAAGGGTTGTTGTTCCAATATCCACAGCAAGACCATACGTTCTGTCGGTAGTATCTCCCTGATGCTCGGAGATGACGCGCTCCCCGGCATAGGTACGCGTGAAATCCAGCGTGGAATCGTAAATCTTGTTAATCCACGGGCGCAGTTGACGTTTGTGCGCCTGCCCGGTGCTCAATATCTGGTGCTCATTGTGGTTGACCTTCGGCGTTTCCACGCCCAAGTCCTCGGTTACTGTTGCGTGGCAAGCCAGCACCCAACCTTTCAAGCGGTCACCCTTGGGCAAAGAGCATGAACCCTTACTGGTTTGTTCTTCTCCTGTTTTACCGTACAGCACCCGCACCTTGCATTTTTCGCACGTCCCTGCGCCGTTGCAGGGCGACTCCACATCAATCCCGGTTTGTCGCGCCGCTTCCAGCAACGTAACACCAACAGGCACCTCCACAATCACGTTTTGAGGGAGAAATTTTACTTTAGGCATTTGTCTCAGGCCTCCTTTTTCACGGTTTGCGTTAATGCGTTGATGTTGGCCAGCGTGGTGGAAGTGCTCAGTCCGCAGGCGGGCGAAATAATATCAATTCCGTCGTGCAGCAGTTTCCGCGTGGTGTGTGCCACCTTATCCGGCGAGCCAAATTCCAAGAGATAAGTGCTCAGATTTCCCATCGTGGTTAGTTTAGGATACGCTTCCTTGAGCGCTTTCAAATTGACCATTGCATCGGTGCTGATGGCGTCGCTGTGCAATTGCGGAACCAGTTTCTCTACCGGTTTGATGTCGCCGCAAATGTGTATGATTACCGGAACACCCAACTTGTGAATGCGGTCAACCAATTCATTCAGATAGGGGAGCGCATAGTTGCGAAAATGCAGCGGGCCCAAAATTTCTCCCGTGGCGGTCGGGTCGCCCAGCGCAATAACATCGGCGCCCGCCTTGACCAATTCCTCCGCAAACACGGACAACAACTCAGTAACGTGTTGCAGTACGCGATGCGCGCCTTCTTTATTCTTATGCAATTCCTTGATAAACGTGATCGGATCTACCCACGAGGCGGCGGTACTAATCGGTCCGGTGAGGCTGGCGATAACCGGTTCATCCAAATCTTGTTGTTTGAGGCGCTCCACGGCACGAATCACCGTGCGGGCGCGGCAATTTGACGGCAGTCCATCAATCTTAGGGAAGGTAACATGTGCCACGGAGTCGAACGCTTCCTTGGCGATTTTGGGTTCGCACGCCAGCGTTCCATGATTGATCTCGCTGCCAAGCAACTCCGCCTCTATCGTCATGCAGAATGGCACGGCGATATTTTCAAATCCCGTTTCACGCGAAATATCTTTTGCCAACGAGGTCATCAGCACATCGTCGAAATGCGCTTCCGGCAAAGTAACCCCTGTCTTTTTCATCACGGGCACAATCGCGGCATTCATCATGCCGCCCATGCAGATCACCGGCGAACGGTCTCGGGATTCTTTGTGCAGGGTATTTAACAAACGATGTTTTGCGCTGAGTTCGCTCATGAAATAAAACCTTTCTTTTAGAGCATTTAAAATAAAACGGTAGCCTGTTTTTTCTTTGTTTGGTAGTTCAACCGCGTAGCGGTTGCATATCTTAGCCCGGGGTTGCCGAG
>DNPO01000159.1 GCA_003501375.1 Candidatus Sumerlaeota bacterium
GGGGTGTCAAAGGGAGAAAAAATTGAAATCCGCTTGAATGCCGAAAAAAACATTCGCGCGGAAGGTGCTATCTATGAAATTGCGCCGCAAGCGGATTCTGTTACGCGGACGTATCTTGTCAAAGTGGCCATCGAGAATTTTCCCCCTCAGATGCTCTTGGGTGCAACGGTTGTAGGCTCGCTTAAATTGTCCGTACCACCTTCAATCCAAATTCCGGCCTCCGCTCTTACCGAGTTAAACGGACAGCCAGCCGTATGGCGCGTTGATGCGACCGAAAAAACGGTTCAACTCGCACCCGTAAAAATTGAACGTTACACGACGGAATCTGCCGTTATCGCCGACGGTTTACAATCCGGCGACATTGTCGTAACCGCTGGCGTGCAGGCTCTGCACCAGAACCAAAAGGTTAAGTTACTGGACGTGTCCCATGAATAAAATTAACCTATCGGAATGGGCGATTCAGCACCGCGCTCTCGTTGTTTTTTTTATGATCCTTGTGACGGCCGCTGGGATAAGCGCTTATTTCCATTTAGGGCGCAATGAAGACCCGGCTTTTACCATTAAAACGATGGTTGTGCAGGCCTATCTTCCTGGCGCAACGATGGATGAAACCCTCCATCAGTTAACGGAGCGCATCGAGAAAAAATTACAGGAAACGCCTTCGTTGGATTATATCAAAAGTTATACTCTCGCGGGGAAAACAACTATTTTTGTTAACCTGCTTACAAGCGTGGACAAAAAAGACGTTCCCGGCATTTGGTATCAGGTACGCAAAAAAATCGGGGATATAGGGCCTGATCTTCCAACGGGTACCGCTGGTCCGTATTTTGACGATGAGTTTGGTGATACCTACGGAATCATCTATGCTTTCACATCGGATGGATTCACCCACCGGGAAGTTAAGGATTATGTCGAGTCGGCACGCGATGAACTTTTGCACGTGCCGGATGTGGCAAAGATTGAAACCTTGGGCGCTCAAGACGAGCGGGTGTATATTGAATTCTCTACGCATCAACTCGCCCAGTTGGGCATTGATTGTTCGACCATTATCGCAGCGCTTCAGTATCAAAATGCAATCACGCCGTCGGGTTCCGTTGACACAGGCAAGGATCAAGTCCTTGTTGAATCCACGGGGAAATTTGGGTCAGACAATGATCTGAAGAACGTAACGTTTTACGCTGGGCAGAAAAAGATTCGTCTAGGTGACATTGCCGAGATTAAACGTGGATATTCTGATCCGCCCCAACCGCGTTTTCGTGTAAATGGGAAAGAAGCCATCGGGTTGGCGATTTCCATGCGCACCGGTGGCGACATCTTAGCGCTTGAAAACAATATCTCGAAAAAAATGCACGAACTCCATGCAAGCATGCCCATCGGCATAGACGCACATCTTGTCGCGGATCAGCCAAAAGTTGTTCACGATGCGGTTAATGATTTCATGGAAGCCTTGATTGAATCTGTTGCAATTGTTCTTGCCATAAGTTTTCTCAGCCTCGGCATGCGGGCGGGCGCGGTTGTCGCCATCTCTATTCCCTTGGTACTCGCCGTTGTTTTTGTTGGGATGCAAATTTGGGGCATAGATTTGCAACGCGTGTCGCTTGGCGCGCTTATTATTGCGCTGGGGCTTCTTGTCGATGACGCCATGATCACCGTTGAAAGCATGGTGACGAAACTGGAGGAAGGTTGGACGTCTGTCAAAGCGGCAACCTTTGCCTATACCTCAACCGCGTTTCCGATGTTGACCGGAACACTGGTGACGATTATCGGTTTTGTTCCCATCGGTTTTGCCAAGAGCGATGCGGGTGAATACACCTTTTCACTCTTTGCGGTTGTTGCCATTGCCCTTCTGGTGTCCTGGTTTGTTGCCGTTATTTTTGCACCGCTGATCGGTGTCAAACTACTCAAAGAGCAGAAGGAACATGAGACAAAAAAACAGGGCAAAGTTGCCACCTTTTTCCGCTCTCTGCTCTTGCTCTCCATGCGCCATTCGAAAATCACAGTTTCGCTTACCATCGGCGCGTTCCTCTTGGCGTTGGCGGCGCTGCCCTTAGTCCCACAACAGTTCTTCCCCTCTTCCGACAGACCGGAACTCTTGGTGAATATGACCCTCAGTCAGGGATCGTCTATCTACGCATCGGACGTTGTTTCCAAAAAGTTGGATGCCGTTTTAAAAGCAGACGCGGAGGTTGACCACTGGAGTTCCTATGTTGGCAGGGGTGCCATCCGTTTTTATCTGCCGCTTGACGAACAACTTCAAAACGACTTTTTCTCCCAAACCGTGGTCGTCACGAAAAGCGCTGAAGCCCGAGAACGGGTCCGCGCGCGTCTCCAAAAAGCCTTTGATGAGAATTTCCCCGAAGCCGTAACTGGGATATTTGCTTTGGAACTGGGGCCGCCTGTTGGTTGGCCGGTGCAGTACCGGGTAAGCGGCAAAGACCCCGCGGTTGTGCGGGAGTCGGCGCAGAAAGTCGCAGAAATTATGGCGACCTCGCAGGACATTCAGAAAATCAATTATGATTGGGGGGAGACTGCGCGAAAACTCCGCATTAATGTCAAGCAGGAGGAAGCGCGGCAATTAGGCCTCAACTCCGCCTCTATCGCCCAGACGATCCACACAATGTTGTCCGGTGCAACGGCCACGCAAATACGCGACAGTATCTATCTGGTGGACGTGGTGCTGCGGGCACAAAAAGCAGAACGGCTTTCGATAGAAAACCTGCGCGCGTTGAACATTCCTTTGCCCAATGGCAAATCAGTTTCCTTGGATGTTGTGGCATCAGTGGATTATGTGCAGGACTTTCCGTTGGTCTGGCGGCGGGATCGGTTGCCCACACTGACCGTTCAGGCGGATGTGAAAAGTGCTAATATTCTTCCTGCAACTGTCGTGGATGCCTTGCAAAAGAAAATCGATGGACTCAGCCATACGCTGCCTGACGGATACAAAATCACCGTGGGCGGGACTGTTGAGGAAAGCGCCAAGTCCCAGGCCTCGGTCATGGCAGTTATTCCCGTGATGCTATTGCTCATGATTGCTGTTCTCATGATTCAACTTGAAAGTTTTAAACACCTGGCATTGGTCTTAAGCGTTGCGCCGCTTGGTGTCATTGGTGTGGTGGGCGCGCTGTTGTTAACGCGGCAACCTTTGGGGTTCGTGGCCTTGCTGGGGGTGGTCGCGTTGATCGGCATGATTGTCAGAAACTCGGTAATTCTTGTTCACCAAATCGAGATCGAGAAAGAGAAGGGACTTTCGGATTGGGATGCGGTTGTCGAAGCGACCACCCTGCGTTTCCGCCCGATCATGCTGACCGCCGTGGCGGCGATTTTGGGCATGGTGCCCATCGCCCCGACGGTATTCTGGGGACCCATGGCAAACGCCATTATGGGTGGTCTGGCGGTTGCGACCGTATTGACGCTGATTTTCCTGCCGTCCCTTTATGTCACTTGGTTCAAGATACCAGCAAAGTAATTAGAGCATTTTCCGTAAAACCGTAGCCGGTTTTCAGGTGTTTCTTTAGGGCCGGAGGACCGATAGTTA
>DNPO01000123.1:0-3183 GCA_003501375.1 Candidatus Sumerlaeota bacterium
TGGGCGATTTTCGCGTTTTATTTGAAGTGGAAGGCGAAACCGTGGTAATATACCGCGTGTTGCATCGTAAGGATGCGTATGGTTGAGAGAGGATGATGCCATGTTGACCCTGCACCCGGAAATATTGAGCAAAAACGGCAAGAAACAATTTGCTGTGCTGCCCTACGAAGAATTTGTTGCGTTGCAGCAGCAACTCGACGATGCGCAGGACCTTTTGGAATTGCGCAAGGCGAAGCGTGCCGAAGGCAAGAAAAAATCTATTCCCCTCACGGAAGCCAAACAGGCGTTGGGTCTGGAATAGGCTTTTTCCGATTTTTTAGATTTTGCAACATGGATATGCAGGATAGACAGGATAACATTAAAATCCTGTACATCCTGTTTATCCATGTTTCATTATTGTTGTTGCTGTTCTTTGCGCTCTCTGCGGTTTTGTGAGAGAATTTTCTTTTTCTACCTGTCTCAAAAATCAAAAAGGTTAAAAATTAGGCTTGCACTGCGCGGAAAATGCGGGAAAATGGCATCCGGTGCGCGGAGGGGTTTCTCTCGGCGCGTCCGGCCATCCCGCGAAAGATTTTGAACTGCATGCTGCCTGCCATTTCCACTCATACCCGCCTGCTCGGCGTCGCCGGCTGGCCCGTCCAGCACTCCCTCTCGCCCGCGATGCACAACGCCGCGCTCCGTGCCGCCGGGCTGGACTTTGTCTATCTCGCCTTTCCCATTCCGCCCGAATCATTTGAGACCGCCATGCGGGGTTTTGCCTCCGCCGGGGTCGTGGGCATCAACTGCACCCTGCCGCACAAAGGCACCGCGCTCGATTTTTGCCAGCACGTGTCCGAGGAGGCCCGCATTGCGCGCGCGGTCAACTCGATCCACTTTCGCCCGGACGGGATTTACGGCGCGAACACGGACGTGGAAGGTTTTGTGGAGTCGCTGCGGCAGGACGCCGGATTCGATTTCACCGGGCAGAACGTGGTGTTGTTCGGAGCGGGCGGAGCGGGTCGCGCGATTGCCTACGGCATTTTGAAAGCCGGGGCCGCACACCTTTCTATCGTGAACCGCACGCTGGACAAAGCGGTGGTTTTGAAAGACGAACTTGCGCCACTGTTCCCCGATCAGGCGATTAGCACGCTGGCGCTGCACGACGATGCGGATGCGATTGATGCCGTGTTGGCGACCGCCGGGCTGGTGGCGAACTCCACCTCGCTGGGGCTGAAGGATTCCGATCCGCAGCCGTGCGATCCGGTGAAGATTGCCCAAGGAGCGGTGGTGTTTGACGCGCCCTATACGGCGGAAGGTTCGACAGCGTGGCTGAGGTCGGCGCAAAAGTGCGGGCTGAAAACGCTGGATGGTTTTGGGATGCTGGTACGGCAAGGCGCGGCATCGTTTCGGATTTGGACGGGCGTGGAGCCCGATATTCAGGTGATGTTTGACGCGCTAAAGAAAAAATCATAAGGCCTATAAGCCTTATAAGACCTATAGGCCTTATAGAAAATGCCCAACCGCCAACACATCGCCCTCCTTTGCTTTGCGCTCCTGATTCTGGTTGCGCCGTGGGCGCTGCCATCCATTTATTTTAAACTTACCCAAGTCGGCGTTTACGCACTCATCTGCGTCGGGCTGTCATTGCTGATGGGCTACGCCGGGCAAATCTCGCTCGGCCATGCCGCGTTTTACGCCATTGGTGCCTACACCTCGGGGCTGTGCGCCGTCAAACTTGGCTGGTCGCCCTACCTCGGAACCGCCGTTGGCGTGATGCTTTCGGTCGTTGTCGCGTTCCTCATCGGCACGCCGTCGTTGCGACTCCACGGCCATTACCTCGGCATGGCAACGCTGGCTTTCGGCGAAATCGTCAACGTCATCGCCCGCGCGTGGGTCTCGCTCACCGGCGGGTCGTCCGGATTTGGTAACATTCCGCGCTGGTCAGCGTTTGGGCATTCGTTGCAACCCTACGGCACTGACCGATACGCCTTTTATCTGGCGTGGGGCGTCGCGTTTGCAGGCGTGCTCGTGGCGCTGCGACTGATCGATTCGCGCGTGGGCCGTGCGCTTCGCTCCATCCACGATGGGGAGCAAGCCGCGAATGTGCTGGGCGTAAACACCAATGCTTATAAGGTCAAAATTTTTATTCTTTCCGCTGTGTACGCTTCCATCGCTGGCAGCCTGTATGTCCACATCGGCGCGTATGTCAACCCCAGTCCGTTCAGCGTTGAGTACTCCATCCTCTTCCTTATCATGGTAGTGGTTGGCGGCATGCGCAGCGTCTGGGGAGCGGTGCTGGGCGCGGTGGTCATGGGGCTGCTGCCCGAACTTCTTGCATCCTTGGAAAACTGGCGTTACTTGATTTATGGGGCCATTCTTCTGGTGATCCTTATGTTCGTGCCGCAGGGACTGCTGCTCGGCACGCGCGACCTCGCTTTCTGGCTGAAGGACAAGACCTATGGCCGCTGAAACGCTTCTCCACGTACAGGACTTGGGCAAACGCTTCGGTGGTTTGCAAGCGCTGGGCGGCGTCAACTGCCGGGTGGAAAGCAGCATGATTTTTTCCGTGATCGGCCCCAATGGCGCGGGTAAGACCACGTTTTTCAACTGTTTAACCGGGGTGGAAAAACCGTCCAGCGGAACGGTGCATTTCAAAGGCAAGCCCACCACTGCCTTGCCGCCATACAAACTCGCCGCACTGGGCATCGCCCGCACCTGGCAAACCATCCGGCTGTTTGAGCACATGACCGTGCTGGAAAACGTGCTGGTCGGGTGCCACCCATGCGGAAAATCGGAAATGCTTAGTTCCGCGCTGCGCCTGCCTTGGCAACGCCGCGAAGAAAAAGAATTGCGCCGACGCGCCTTGGCGCAACTGGAACGACTCGGCATCGCCGAACTGGCGAACGAAACCGTGACGCGACTCCCTTTTCTGAAACAACGCCGGGTGGAGTTGGCGCGCGCGTTGGCGTCCGGCCCGTCGCTGCTCCTGCTCGACGAACCCGCCGCGGGACTCAACACCCGTGAAACCGCCGAACTGGGCGACCTCATCCGCTCGATTCGAGCGGATGGCGTAACCGTGGTGCTGGTGGAGCACGACATGTCGCTGGTCATGGAGATTTCGGATCGGGTGCTGGTGCTGGATCGCGGCACGCCCATTGCCGAAGGCGCCCCGCGCGAAATTCAGGAAGACCCGAAGGTGATTGA
>DNPO01000123.1:3454-3940 GCA_003501375.1 Candidatus Sumerlaeota bacterium
ATTTATCTGGGGGGGGAAGACGATTGAATTAGAGCATTTTAAGATTGAACTGCCACATATCCACATGCTTGAAACCATCCTTTTGCATCTTCTGCGGTTACGGATTTCAGAGCGAAAGCAATGGCCTCATACAACTCGTCCTGCGTCCTGGCTTGGGTACTTCGTAACAAACTTTTAACCTTGCTCCACATTTTCTCGATGGGGTTGAGGTCGGGACTGTAAGGCGGTAGCGGCAATATTTCCGCACCGACAGCCTCAATCGCGGCACGAGCCAGGGCGCTGTGATGGGTGGGAAGATTATCCCAGATCACCTTGTCGCCGCGTTGCAAGGCAGGAATCAATACCTGGAAAATATATTCGTTAAAACCCAGAGTGTCCATTGCGTCATTCAAAATAAGGGTGGGATTTTCACCATTCAATCGAAGCGCGCCAATCATTGTGGTGGCATTCCAATGACCATGCGGCGCATGTCCCAGGCAGCGTTCT
>DNPO01000123.1:4281-4821 GCA_003501375.1 Candidatus Sumerlaeota bacterium
CCATCTCAGGTTGTTTCTGCCGCCATTCGGCACGTTGTTCCTGAACATCAGGACGATCTTGTTCGCTTGCCCGCAGTGTTTTTTTTAACGGTGTATTTCAGGCGTTTCAGCGCGTTATGCACCGTGGTCAAACTGCATGTTTTTCTCATTTTCTCACTCAGTTCGGCGAGAGTCGCATCGTTTTTCTTTTCCACCAGTGCGGCGAGGTGTTGCATTTCCGCCTCATCAAAGGTGGGGACGGGATGGCCTTTCGGCAGCGCCTCGACGCCGCCGGTTTCCCGAAATCGTTCCAACCAGCGTTGGATCGTTCTTAAATGCACGCCGTAGCATTGAGCCACCGTGGCGTGATTTTCACAGGCGGCAACAGCGCGTTCACGGATTTCGAGGGTCGAGGTGGACATGGGATGTGTTTAACACATCAGGTGTGGCATTTCAATGTGAAAATGCTCTAGGCTGTTGTTTAATCAGGAACTCCTCAAAGTCTAGCAGAATTGCCTAGACACCGTTTTTCCCTTGGTGTAGAATGGTTTTCGGTTGTAG
>DNPO01000208.1:0-1459 GCA_003501375.1 Candidatus Sumerlaeota bacterium
TTGTCGGTACGGGTGTCCAGAATCTCAACCTTGGAACCTTTGAGAGCATCTTTGATGCCGCTGGAACGCTCAATGGCATTTTGCGCATCCAAACGACCAACGAACAGAACGATCTTGCCACCCTCGGGCAGTGCTTCTTTGATCAGATTGCCGACTTCCTGTCCGGCTTTAAAGTTATTCGTTCCCACATACGCCAAGCGCTTGGACTTGGGCGCATCGGAGTCATGGCAAATCAATGGCATCTTGGCGGCAGCGGCATCCAAGATATCGGTCTGGTTAGCGGGGTCGATCGGGCTAATGGCCATACCCTGAACACCCTTGGCAATCAATTCTTCCACCTGGCGCTGCTGCGTGGCGGCGGCACCGTCGGCGGGCATGACAAACTCGCACTTAACACCAAAATCTTTCTCAGCTTTTTCCACACCAGCTCTGGCAATCTGCCAGAAATCCGAAGCATTGTTAGTTACGTAAGAAACCGTAACTGGTTTTTTTGCATCTTTTGCAGCGGGTGCATCAGCGGCGAAACCGAAGGCAGCAACCAGCGAAAGCGTAGCAGCAAGCAACGTTCTTTTCATGAGTGATCCCCTTTTTCTGAGTGAAGTAATTTTGCCCAACACGACCATCCCAATGGCGGCGTTATCATAAGTGTACGAGCGCAATATGTCAAGCCCAAGCACACAAAGTCTGAATAATTTTTCCCACTTTATTTCCAAGAATTGAGGTACATTACGACACAATAGAAACTTTTACGGGGTTTTATTCTTTATAACAATGTTTTATTGAAATGCGGTGTGTCGAACATGACCAGTAGGCGGACTTATTATATTTTGAAAGCACTCTGGGATTAAAAAAAACACCCCGTTTGTGAGAAAGAACAAACGGGGTAAAATTACCCCAAAACAACGTTGTGCTCCATACTGCTGCGCGTTTATTTCAACCCTTTTTCGTTAAAGAACGCCGTGTATTTTTTATCTACACCCATAATGTGTTTTTTGAGCCAATCGTTCAGGAAGGTCATAATTTCAATGGAAAGTCCCAATTTGCCGCTCTCAAAATCATTCTTGAATTTCTTAACCTCCGCAATGAAATGCACATGTTCCGCCTTGTGAGCCGGAGCATCGGGATAGCCAAATTTATCAAAGTATCCTTCTTCTAATGAAAAATGAATAACGGTGTATTGCAAGAGTTCGGAAATTACATGGCCCATTTCCTCTTTGGCTCGGCGTTGCAACATGGCATCATTCAGTTTGTTGATTAGGTTGAAAAGTTTTTTATGCTGATCATCCACCTCCTTCACATTAACACTGAGCGTGCTACTCCATTCAATCATTGGCATGATGACCTTATCCTTTCCATGCAGATTCATATAGGGGAGATGCGTTGAATCCCACCTAATTATTCATTGTCACGAGGAAAGCCGTCCTGTGCAAGTCTTATTTCTCTACGACGGCTGGAACCC
>DNPO01000208.1:1835-6435 GCA_003501375.1 Candidatus Sumerlaeota bacterium
CCTGTATCTTTTTCAATTTTCTGCTTGTTATTTGGGGGCTAAATGCCGATATTATAGACAGATACGGGTGCAGCACACCTAAAGGAGACCCCCTGAAAAACGTAAAGATTTTCCCAATCCTGAGTTTTGGCCCACAACTTGCTTTTTCCTGTTTTGGGTGCGCTTTCTCCCGGTGTCGGTGGAAAGTGGGTAAATTTTGACGGGAATGTTCTGCGTGGGTGGAATTTTCTTCACCTGCGGGGACTTGCGTCCCTCGGTTTTGATGGAGATTTTTCCTGTGTGGTGCGGGAGAATATTTTCTTCAAGAGCGCGGGGATCGTAGCCGCGTAATCGTAGCTTTCCGCGCCGGAATTATTTAAGGAGCCGCCCATGAAAACCTCTTCTTGCGCCGTATTCACGGAAGGCCTTGCGTCTGAAAATCGCCCGCGGCACTTTTGCCCTCGCGCTCTTCGGGGGGGGGCTTTGCCTTGTGGTGCGGTTTTTTATTTGTTCAGCAAGCGGTTTTTTGATTTACTCTTCAGCGCGGTCGCGTTGCTCTTTCTCTGGCCTCTCCTACTTGCCCTTGCTATCTGGGTGCGTTTAGATTCCGATGGCCCGGCACTTTATCGTCAGACTCGCGTGGGGAAAAATGGGCGCGAATTTGAGGTACTTAAATTTCGTACCATGTCGATTGCGGCGGAGATGGAAAGTGGTCCCGTCTGGGCGGTTAAGAATGATACTCGCATCACTCGTGCTGGACACATCCTGCGGAAGTTGTATTTGGATGAATTGCCGCAATTAATCAATGTTGTCAAAGGCGAGATGAGTCTGGTGGGGCCGCGTCCTGAACGCCCGTTCTTTTACCCGTTGTTGGAAAAGGAAATTCCTGGGTTTTCGCGTCGTTGTTGCGTGCAGCCCGGGTTAACGGGGCTGGCACAAGTGCGGCAATGTCACCAGGCATCGTTGGGTGCGGTGCAGCGGAAGTTTACGTATGATATATTTTACCTCCGCCATCGCGGATTCGGTTTTGATTTGTACATTATTTGGAAAACCATTGATCGGGTTTATCTGGAATTCAAAGAGGTACTGCGATGAAATCCCTTTTTATCTATCCGCTTTTCCTCTTGCTGCTGACGCTGACAGCATGCCGTTCTACCATGCCGCATGTCCCGTTTGAGGCGCGCAACCATGACGAGTATCCGGGAACCCCCGGGCCTGGGGAGTCAGAATATCGCATTGGTGTTGGCGATCAGATCAAATTGACCGTGCGGCGTTACGAGGAATTTTCGAGTCCTCTCACCGTGGATAAAATGGGGCGGATTCGGTTGCCCCTGGTGCTCGATACGGTAGAGGTCCGTGGGAAAACGATCCCGCAGGCTGAAGCGGAAATTGGACAGATGTTAAAGCCGTATTTGACGGGGGAGCCACGGATTCGGATTGATTTGGTCAAGCCCAACAGCCGATTTGTGTATGTGTTGGGTGCGGTGGTAAAACCGGGGAAATATCCGTTGCAGGATGAGCGATTGTATGTCCGCGAAGCGGTGGTGCGCGCTGGCTGGCCAATTCGTGGGGAAGCGGCGCTTAAGAGGGTTAAGTTAGTTAGTTCCTCGGCGGATTACAACGCAACGCGTCCTGTGCGTCTGGACAAGATTTTGTATGGGGGCGATTTGACGGAGAACTATGAGATTAAAGAGGGTGATATTGTATGGGTGCCCTATACGTATATGGCGGAGTTCAACCTGCAGGCGCGGATGTTCCTGCAACCGATTGCCGCTTTGATCGGTATTGATCTTGCCACCAATCAGTTGGGTTATGCCCCCCGACTTTTGCGGGAAAGAGACAATGGTACCAGTTCGCTTCAGTATGATAAGGGCGCAGATTCAACTCAATAACGTCAGGAGCAGATGAGCCATGCCTATCCAGGCCAACCAAATGAGCGTTCATGAAATTCTGGAAATGATTTTCCAGAACAAGTGGCTCTTTTTGTTCTGCACCGCCTTCGGTTTGCTCATATCGATTGGGTACATCAGTCGAACCGAAAAGTGGTATTCGTCGCGTGCCGATATTCAGGTGGTGGATCGCAATAGCAGCGAGCCTCTTTTGAGAGGGCTTGGTGTCACGACCAGTGTCGCGGCTCGTTTTAATGCCGTTCGTGCGCGAATTTTATCACCCAACAATATGGAAAAATTTGTTGCCGAAATTCAGACGGAAAACAAAGAGAGCCTCCGCAAAAATGTAAACGAGACTAATCGTCTTCCCAATTTGGGGGATTTGAAAAAGGATGTTGCCGCAAAAATACTATCGTCCTCTATCGGCTTGGGCGTAGCCAACGGCATTATTTTTGTTACGGCGGAGTGCCATAGTCCGCATGAAGCGCAGTTTATTGTGGATCGGTTGCAGGCTCGTGTGCGCGATGAATTGATGAACACCCGTGAAGATCGCTTGCGGGATGCCCAGTCTGTGCTCAAGGGATTATTGGACGAGTATAGTGATAAACTGAAAAAATCTGAAGAGTTTCTACGCGATTTTGAAGTGTATAACCAAGTGGAATTGTTCGAAGGGCGTGAACAAACGTTGGAACAATCCATCAAGTTGCAGAACGCCATGCCGGGTGGTGCCACTGGCGGCGCGACTTCCTTGGTGGGGCGTTCGACCGCGCTGTCTGAAAAAACTTCGGAAAATGAAATCAAATTGAAAACCTTGCAGACTCGGTTGAAAGCAACGCAGGAACAAATCAAGAAGGAACCAGAATTCAGCGTCTCTTCCTATACCTCCGAGCCTTCCGCGACAAATAAGCAAATGGAGTCTTTGGTGGCCAAGTCGGAGGCGGAACTGGCTCTCTTGCGTCAGAACCGGACCAGCGAGCATCCGTTGGTTCAGGAGAAGGAAGCGGAGGTGCGGGAACTTCGCGCGAAACAAGCCCAACTTTCCACCCCGGTTATTCGCCAGGAGCAAAAGGTAGCGAATCCGGTTCTGGCTCAGTTGAAGATGCAGGAGGCTAATTTGCGCACGGAAATTGATGCGATGGAGCAAGAGCAGATTGTTTTGATCAAGCAGATTAAGGAATTGCATGAGCGTATCAAGACCATTCCCGGCAAGGAATTAGAAAAAACGCGCATCAAACGAGAGTTGACGATTCTGACTTCTACGTATCAGAATATTCGCCAGCGTTTTGAAGATGCGACGCTCACGGGAAAGATTGAGAATGAAGACCGCCAGACGTTTAGCACTTTGACGCCAGCGACCTTTGATGCCAGTCCCACCAAGCCCAAGAAAGAGTTTATTTATATCATGGGGCTTTTTCTGGGGATGACCGTTGGTGTTGTTCTCTGCTTTCTGCGGGAGTTTACCGACACTACGTTCCGCAATCTCGAAGACGCTAGCCGTTTCCTGGACCTCCCCATCTTGGGAGTGATCCCTGAAGTATCTGGACCACAAAGTAAACGTCCATCCCACCGCCGCGGGCATGCGGTATAACCGCGCCAAGGAGACTGACTCATGTATTTAGAACACTTCGGCTTCCGTGAAGAACCCTTTCGCATGACGCCCGATCCCATGTTTTTCTTCCCAAGCAAGCAGCATCGGGCTGCCATTGCAGGGTTGGTATATCTCGTGGAATTCCGCAAGGGGTTCGGTATTTTGACCGGCGGGATCGGTACGGGAAAGACCATGCTGACACGTATTTTGCTGTCGCGTTTGGGAACGGATACGCGGACTGCGCTGATCGTCCATCCCCCACGCAAACGCGGCGATTTGCTTCAGGCTATCATGGATGAACTGCAGATTACTGGTGAGTCTAATGGGAATTATGATCGTATTGGGCGCATTCAACAGTACCTGCTCGAACAGTTGCAGGAAGGGCAGAATGTGGTGCTGATCATCGACGAGGCACAGCATCTGGACGTCAACATGCTGGAAGAAGTTCGCATGTTGTCCAACATGGAAACGGATAAGGAAAAAATCCTCCAGATCATTTTGGTTGGGCAAGAAGAATTGCGTGCCACACTTTCCACACATGAATTGCGCCAGTTGAGCCAGCGCATCGTGGTCAATTGCACGCTGGAGCCGTTCACGTTTAACGATACGTGCGAGTATATCCAGCACCGCATCGATGTGGCTGGCCTCCCCGGGGTTGAACTTTTTGATCTCGAAGCATTGCAGGTCATTCACGATTTTACCCACGGAGTGCCGCGTGTTATCAATTCCGCTTGTGACCGGTGTTTGCTGGCTGAATATGCCAAGCGTTCGGGACGTGTAACGGTACAAACTGCGCAGGCTGTTTTGGCTGAATTTGCGCAGTTGCGTGTGGAGCCCAAACCCGCCACGCCGATTCGCAAGTCCTTGATCCAAACCAGCAGGGCCTAACAAAGCAAGAGGGGGGCACCAGCCGTGAGCCGGTTCCTGGACCAAATCAAAAAGACCAAAGAGGCGCGCGAAAAAGCCGCTCTGGAGAAAGCCGCGCAGACAAAGGCTGAAGGTTCTGCTGCGTCTGCTCCTTCTGGGGTGGAGTCTGCGCGCATTGCGATCCCGGGAATGTCCTCGGCATCTGTTTCTTCTACTCCACCGATGATTGAGAGGCCGTTAATTCCTGAGTTTTCAAAGTCGGAGCGCCCTTTGAATG
>DNPO01000318.1:0-1435 GCA_003501375.1 Candidatus Sumerlaeota bacterium
GTATGGATAACAATACGTGGATGGGTCCCAAAATGTCGGGTAGCCGGATTTCGGTACCCACTTGGATCAATATTATGAAACGCGTGCTGGATTCGCGCTCTGATTGGAAAATGAAATTCGACGTTCCGAACAATGTTGTTTTCCGCAATATATCCAAAGAGGACGGTTTGTTGCTGGACGGTGGGGAGGATATGCTGGAGGATGTTCCCTTTGTTAAAGGAACGGAACCGGGCGCAAGGTCCGGCAGTGTTGCAGGCCCCTCTAATCACAAGTCCGAGGTCACTGAATCCAGCGATGATGGGGAAGATTACGAAATAACCACGCCCGCTACTCCGGGAAATGCACCAGCCAGTTCCATGTTGCCCCGGATGTAAAACGAATCCGACTTGAGAAAGGACGCCCGTATGATTGCCAAATGCAGTTGGTGCGGGAAGGACTTGGGAAAGCGCGATTCTGCGCCGGGCGAAGATGCTGTCATTACACACAGCATTTGTGAAGAATGCGCAGATAAAATTTTCTCGAGCGGGGTCGAATTGCGGAAACTTTTGAATCGTTTGGATGCGCCCGTGCTCGTGGTTGATAGGGATGTCTGCGTTGAGATGGCTAATGATCAGGCGCTGGAACTCTTGGGAAAAAATCTGCCGGAGATCAAGGACTATTGCGGTGGGGATGTGTTCGAATGCGTGCATTCGCGTGAACCTGGCGGGTGTGGCAGAACCATCCATTGCAGCGGCTGCGTTATTCGTAGCGTGGTGGAAGACACCATGAAAACGGGCAGAAGCCATACGTGTGTTCCCGCGGTCTTAAAAAAAAGATCGCCGGATGATGTGGAAGAATGTGATATGCTGATTTCCACGCAAAAACAACTCGGGATGGTATTGTTGCGTATCGATGACCTGCGCAAAAAAGAAACCCAAAAAGAATAAATCCCTCATGCACGAACTCTCCATTGCCACCGCCATTTTGGATGAAGTGCAGCGCGCTGTTGCGGCGCAAGCGGCTCCGGTGCGCGTTACTCAAATCGAAATCGAAGTGGGCGAGTTACGCCTGGTGATGCCCGAATCGTTGCAGGTGGCATGGGATGCCGTGCGGCAGGACACGCCATTTGCCAATGCGGAATTGGTAATGCACGAGAAAAAAGCCCGCGCGCGCTGTCGGAAATGCGGCGCTGATTTCCCCGCATCTGTGGGCCGCTACCAATGCCCCGGTTGCGGCGCTGCCGATGCGGAAATGCTGGAGGGCAACGATATTCTGATGAAATGTTTGGTTTGCGAATCCGAAGAGGATGAGATATAAAATTTCCATGAAAATACCTGTCATTCAAAACATCCTTCAAAATAACCTCCTCACGGCGAATGCCAATCGGGAGCGCATGAATGCGCACGGCATCCGTTGCATCAATGTGCTGAGCGCGCCAGGTAGCGGCAAGACCACG
>DNPO01000318.1:1750-2826 GCA_003501375.1 Candidatus Sumerlaeota bacterium
GTGTTGGTGGGCGATTTGCAAACCATTCGCGATGCGGAACGTCTTGGTGCGGTGGGTGCGCCCGTTGCACAGATCAACACGGGCGAGGGGTGCCACTTGGATGCGGCGCAGGTAAAGCATGGGTTGGATGCGCTGAATCTGGATGAGATTTCGCTGTTGTTTATCGAAAACGTAGGCAACATGGTGTGTCCCGCCGCTTACGATTTGGGCGAGCATGCGCGCGCGATTTTGCTTAGTGTGCCCGAGGGCGATGACAAGGTGGCGAAGTACCCCACGCTGTTCCAGCCCGCCGATATTATCTTGCTGACCAAGGTGGATTTGTTGGATGTGCTGGATTATGACAAGAACCGCGTGGTGGAAGACCTGAAACAGATCAATACGCATGCGCCACTGGTGGACGTGTCTGTTAAAACAGGTGCGGGCATGGAAGTTTGGTTGGACTGGTTGATGCAGAAATAAAAGCGGGAAGAGGCTGCGTTATGTTGTCATCCCACCTGTGGTTAATTTTTGCATTCTTATCGGCGTTAACCGCCGGGTTTGTCGCCATCTTCGGTAAGATGGGACTGCAAACACTCGATGCCAATGCGGCCACGGCGGTGCGTTCGTTCATCATGTCTCTGTTTTTGTTGCTGGTGGTTGCGGCGCAGGGTAACCTGCACAAGATTCCTGGAATTATAGCGCAACGACGCGGGTTATTATTCATCGCGCTGAGCGGCATCGCGGGCGCGTTGTCATGGTTGTTTTATTTTCTCGCACTGAAACACGGTAAAGTTTCGCAAGTTGCCCCAGTGGATAAATTGAGTGTAGTGCTGGCGGCAACGCTGGCCGTTCTTTTTCTGGGCGAGACCATCGGCAAAATGAACATACTGGGGCTTGCACTCATCACTATCGGCGTTGTTATCGTCGCGGTGAGTTGATGCCATGAAACGACCGGCTTTTTCCATCGCCTGCGCTCTATTAGCCGGTGGGATCGTCGGTCGCAATTTATTTCTACCTGAGTGGACGTGCTATGTGCTGGGCTGCGTTGTATTCGGTACAGCGCTGGTGGCGTTTTTGACCGCGTACTTTCCGCGCAA
>DNPO01000318.1:3200-4319 GCA_003501375.1 Candidatus Sumerlaeota bacterium
CTGGCGTTTTTTCAGCAAAACGCGTTGGTGCGCTGCGAAAATTTGGCAGCGTATCAGGTGAAACAGTTGAGCGCTTTAGGCCCGCAAACTTATCGCGGTACAGTGGCCGATGAACCGCTGGTGTCACAGGGCAACGACCGCGTTACGCTGCCCCTGCGCGACGTGGTGTGGCTTGGCCCCACCACGGGAACTGTAACCGCCAAAGTTACCAAAGCCGCGTTGAAGCGCATGGGCCGGGGGGGAATCGTCGCACGCCAAGACCTGCCCGCTCCCCCGCAGTTGCTTGCAGGAAATGTTCAACTGTCATTCAGCGGTGAAGCCGCTGTCGCATTGATCAAACAACTTCCGTTTCAGGGGCAGCGTATTGAATGCGCGATGATGCTAAGCGAACCGCCCCCTCCGGCGCACACCGGGTTATTTGATTACCAGGCGTATTTGCGGGAGCATGGTGTAAGCGCGTTGGGTTCGATCTGGGCTGCGCGTTCGTTGCGATTGGTTGCAGACGAGGATATGCCGTGGGAACGCGTGTTTTATTCGCACATCATGCCGCTTCGGCGTACCACCTTGCAGTTTCTAAAAACATTGGGGCCAACCGACAAAACAGGATTGATGCAGGCCATCTTGTTGGGCGATATGGGCGGCATTACCCCCCGGCAACGCGATGCCTATGCTCGCTCCGGAGTGGCGCACTTGCTCGCGGTATCGGGCACGCATACGGCCCTGATTGCGGTGGTCATTTTTATGTTTTGCCGCTTGTTTCAAATATCGCCACGCGTTTCGGCCGTGATCGTTGTCGCGTTGCTGGCACTCTATGCGATTTTAACCGGGTTGTTACCTCCTGTGACGCGTAGCGCCGCCATGGTGTTCTTTTGCGCCTTGCCCCTCCTGACGCGCAGGACGGTGGATTCCCTCACGGCATTTTCGCTGGCTGCCGCAGTAACCCTGCTGATAGACCCAACGGCCTATCTCAAACCGGACTTTCAACTTTCCTACCTGTGTGTTTTTGGCATGATCATTCTCAAACCGGCATTATCAGAAGTCACTCATCCGCCCTTGAAAATAGACCCACCAAACCCTGCCCGCGGACAGCACCTCGTTGCGCGATATTTTTTAGAGCCA
>DNPO01000039.1 GCA_003501375.1 Candidatus Sumerlaeota bacterium
CGACCATGAAGAAAACGGAAACCACGGGTGGGCGTGGCCAGAACATGCGCTTGCCCACGGACGCAGCAATCAAGGTTAAAAATATACCGATCCAAAACCCGCGCTTCCCCCCTCCCGCGCGCTGTGACAGAAAGCATCCCAAGAGCAAAAAGGTCGCAGTGACCAGAAACGCCTTGACCAAAATAATCAGACTCCAACCACCGATCTCGTGCGCTTCTCCCCAGCGGTACAGCAGGTACATTCCCGTCTCGATGAGCCACTCGTGATTGTCCCACTCGTAGTCCGCCGAGGTGTAGGAGAAGATGTCGTTGGTCGGCAGTTGATAATTATGTTCGACAATCCATTGGCCGGTTTTCAAGTGCCACCATTCGTCGGAGGACGAACGGAGCGGGAAAAAAGCCAGGCAGAAAACAACGCAGGCGACAAGAGTCCAGCAGTAAACGGCGAGGATGCGTGTGGGGGTGAGTTTCATAGATACGCCTGACTATTTAGTGGAATGTGACTGGATGTTTTGCGGCCTTTGGAGTGCGGTGGCATGACACCGCTTTGCTGTTGCGCGACATGTCGCGCGTTTTTTCTGCATCCAAACAACATAATCTCCGCAGCGAAAAACAAGAAGAGAAAAGACAACAACACGCGACATGTCGCGTAACGGCAAAGCGGCATCATGCTGCCGCACTCCAAAAACTGCACCAGCGCGTTAATCTCCCAGCAACTCCCCTAACAGCTCCGCCAGCATCTTCCGCGTCACCGGCCCCTCGCGCAAAATCGCGTAAGGTGCCTGCATTACATTCAACACAGTGGACGCGCCCATGTCAGAATCCGGACCTGCGTCCAGCACCATATCAATGGCCGAACCAAATTGCTTCACAATTCCATCAGCGGTTTTCGCAGGCGGTTCCCCGGAAAAGTTCGCACTGGTTGCCGCAATCGGACGCGCTAACATGTTGATAATACCCAACGCCACCAGGTTGTTCGGCATGCGCAACCCAAGCGACTCATCGGGCGACACCGCCTTCAACGCCGCCTTGTGCTTGCGCGCAATCAGCGTCAACGCACCGGGCCAGTACTCGTCGATCAACTCCGGCACGCCCGCGGGAACCTTCGAGATAATCGACTCGAACATCTTCATCGAATCGATCAGCACCGCAAAAGGCTTTTGCGCCTCGCGTCCCTTCAGCGCAATCAATTTTTTCACTGCTTCCGGGTTGGTGGCATCCACCGCCAAGCCGTACACCGTATCGGTTGGCAAGGCAACAATGCCCCCATCGAGCAAGCAGTACATCGCGTCCTCAATGATCTGCGCATCGGGATTGTCGGGGTCTATTTTGTAGACGACGCCTTTTTCAACGTTTTTTTTTACGGGTGCTGCCGTCGAAATCGATTCTTCCACGATCCTCGACTTGGCTTCGAGCAGCGGTTGCGCCATCGGATATTCTTTATAAAGTTGAACGTTCTGCTCTTCGATTTTCGCTTCCCACGCTGCGCGGAACTTTCTCAGTTTTTCCTTCAGCGCCGGATCGGCAATCGCCAGAATGTGCAACGCGAGCACGGCGGCATTCTCCGCGCTATCCACCCCCACGGTCGCCACCGGAATTCCGGGAGGCATCTGCACGATGGAATAAAGCGCGTCGGTACCACGCAGTGGCGACGCGTCAAACGGCACGCCAATCACGGGCAGCAGCGTCTTGGACGCGACCACGCCGGGTAGGTGCGCCGCAGCGCCTGCGCCTGCGATGATGACGCGCAGTCCGCGGTCTTCCGCGCCGTCGAGCCATTCGATCAAGCGGCCCGGCGTACGGTGCGCGGAAGCCACCAAAATTTCAAAGGGCACGTCCATCGCCGTGAGGCGGTCGATGCCCGGTTTCATGCGCTTCACATCGCTATAACTGCCTAGTACAATTCCGATTTGCGGACTCATGGTCTTCTCCTTGTGAAAAGGCAATAGGCATTAGGCACGAGGCATTAGTACGCCCTATTGCCTAATGCCTCGCGCCTAATGCCTGCTTTTCATTTCTTTCGCCAGCCTGCGGATCAGTTCTGCCGTATCGTTCCACCCCAGGCACGGATCGGTAATCGAGACCCCGTAGCGCAAATCCGTTTTCGGTTGCTTGAGCGGCTGACATCCTTCTTCGAGGAAACTTTCGATCATCATGCCGCAAATAGATTGGTTCCCTTCCAATACCTGCTGCAGCACCTCGCCAAAAACCACCGGCTGCCGACGGAAATCTTTATGACAATTGGCATGACTGCAATCAACCACGATGCCGTTTTGAATGTTGGATTTTTTGAGCAGCACCTCGGCATAGGCCACATATTCCGACTGGTAATTCGGGCCGTAGACGCCGCCTCGCAGCACAAGATGTCCGTACTGGTTTCCACGTGTGGTGGCGATGCCTGTACGTCCATCGTGTGTGATGCCCAGAAAAGCGTGCGGATTCCTCGCGGCTTTGATACCCTCAATGGCAATACCCAGATCGCCGCCGACCGAATTTTTAAAACCAATCGGCATGGAAAATCCGCTGGCCATCTGGCGGTGGACTTGCGATGCCGCCGTGCGCGCACCTATGGATGCCCAACTTATCATATCCGCCAGGTACTGCGGCACAATGGGATCAAGTATTTCTGTTGCCGTCGGCAACCCCAGCGCTGCGAGTTCCAACAAAATACCACGCGCCTGACGAAAACCTTCTTCGAT
>DNPO01000114.1:0-718 GCA_003501375.1 Candidatus Sumerlaeota bacterium
TCCACCCGGAATTCAAGTCGCGTCCACTCACACCACACCCGTTGTTCCGCGATTTCATCGCCGCTGCAAAAAAACAAGGTGCCAACTAAACAGCAGAAGCAAAATGGTTAAATAAAAATGTCTTCTCCGATGAAAGGAATCTCGCACATGGAACGTTATGCGCATCCCGTGAATCCCAGTCGTCCGAAATTTCTGGAAGATGAAGTTTTCAAATGCCTGCGCTCTGGCGACCTGCCAGGATTCACCGCAGCCGTTGCCAAACAGCAGAGCGTTGACTTGTCCAATTCAGACCTACGCGGGGCGGATTTGCGCGGCTTCGATTTAAGCAAAGTGATCCTGCGCGGTTGCTATTTCCGTGATGCCGATTTGCGCGGATTGGACTTGCGCGAACACGATTTGGATGGTTGCTCGCTGTATCACACAAAAATCAGCGGCACTTGGTTTCCTTACAACATCGATGCCTCTGACATCCTGCTCAGTTTGGAACATGGCACGCGCCTGCGATCTAGACAACAATAACCAATCAATCCAGCACACACCACTGCATGTGGAAATGCCGTTGCAACCAATCGGTCGCAACGGCATTTCCACATGCAAAACATTTTGTAACCCAATAGACTGCGTTACATTCTCTCAATAATCTGAAAACCAACAACTTTGCTTCGATTGCATTCGTCGCCGGCGGGAATTGCCGTAAACGTTGCGGTAAACGAACGCC
>DNPO01000114.1:1008-4941 GCA_003501375.1 Candidatus Sumerlaeota bacterium
CACATAGTTCCCCGCCATAACACCCTTGTCACTCGTGGAGGTGGAGCGCACATACCCCTTGCCATCCGCCGTGGGGTTGCCCGCCCCTCCACGCACATACAGTGTCTGGTTCCCGATTTGGAATTTGCCCGCCCGCTTGGCCCCGTCGTCGTTGCGGTAGAAGACCACATCATAGGAGGCAAACGGAACACCCTTCACCTCAATCTCCGTGGGGTTGCCATCATCTTGATCGAAAACTCCATTGAACAACGCGGCATCATGGTCGCCCGCCCCCCCGGCGCTGATCTCAAATGAATTAGAGCCATATGCCGAACTCCCGCCCTTGACGTTCACACTCATTTTTGCAGATACATTCCCCTCCTTATCCAACACCTTACTCAACGCAATAGTTTCGCCTGCCTTCAGTTGCTTGATATTGTTCCAAGAGGTTACGCGCGCTTCCGCCCCTGCCATATCCGTCGGGCGCATTGCCAACTCTTTACAAAAATGAAAACTCAGCACATTGCCCGCACTAAGAGGCGTGGAAGGTCCAGCCGGTTGAGCCTGCGAGGGCTGTTGCGCAGCAACCGCAGTCTGCTCCGCCTGCCCCAGCGCCGTGCTCGCCTTGTCCCAAATCGCCTTCATCGCTTTGGCATCATCTGCCACTTTGGCCGACGGGCTACCCACCAGGAAGGTGCGCTCCACCGGAGTGGCCGTCTTGATTTTGGGATCAATCGTACGGCCATACTGCCACGCCACCACTGTCACCTTCATCGGCATCTTTGTCCGCGGAGGAATTGCAGTAAACTTCAGCGTATTATCCGTCACTTCCGCCGCGCCCTCGCGCACATAATAATAAACCGGCATCCCCGAATCCGACTTGGCGTCCAACTTCAGCGACGTAACCCCAACCGCTTGGTTCGGAATTTCGGGGAAGGTAATCTTTTGATCCGCACCATCCTTGTTGGGCAACGGGAACCTCAAAGAGGACTGCTGTATCATTCGCTTGTACTCACTATCGCCCGGATGCGACGCCAGCAGGCAAATTTCACTACTGCGCTGCCCATTATTCATCCCCATGCGATAGAAACGAATCGACCACGTATCGGGCGCGGTCTGAACCACCGGGCCGCAAATGCGACTCAGCGTTATCGGGCCACCCTGGGCCGCATGCCCAATGGACGAACCCTTGGGCAATCCGCTCCATCCTTCCGGGCGACCTTCCTGCACCTTGTCATCAAACGTCCCGGTCAGTTTAAAACTGACGCCATCGTTCAGCGGAATAAATTTCAAAATGTCCTGCAAGTGTGCCTTCGGATTCTGCTGTACAATCTTATCCTCTTGAATATAGCCGAGCAGTTGCACTTTCTTCCCGCGCTGGTAGTCGCGTATTTTCTCAGCGTTCTTCGCCAGTTCCTCATCAAACCACCAGAACGCCTCTTTCGGATCGCCTGTATATTTCCCCACCGCCGCTGCGGAAGCCTTCGGCCCATCCTTAATGCGCATCCGATCTGTCAACCAACCCTCTTTGGTCGGGTCAATCGAACGCACTTTGCCATCCTTACCCAAGCGATACTGCACGGCTTTTTTCAGGTAAAGCGCGATGAATTCCACCTTCTGATCGCTAAAATCAAAATGTCCCGCGCTCGACTCCGCCAACATACTCATCGGCATTTTCGGGTGCGCGCCCAGTTGCTTGAGTCCCTCGCCCGCGCGATTTTCCGCCGCTTCATACTCGCCCATCGTCACCAAGCCCGGCACCCCGTCCACCGTCCGAGCGCCCCAGTCCGGCTGACTCTGCGGGTCTTTGTAATACGGCCACTGCCCGCTGACAGAAACGGCTGCCAGCGTGCGATCAGGATTCCACGCCGCAAAATTCCACGGGTAAGACGCGGCGGCAGAGTGCCCAATGGGTGCAATCGGCACAGTAGCCAGTTCGCTATAGCCTGACTCCAGCGCTAACGCCTCCATCATCGCGGTAAAATGCTCGCCCGCCCCTTTGTCAAAGCGGAAAGACAAATCCCACCCCGGTGTAACCCATACCTCGGCCAGGCCAAGTTCCGCCATTGCCGTGCGGAATTTCGGATGTTCCAGAATCCCCTCTTCCTCCATATTATGCTGGCCCACCACCACCGCACGCACCTGCTTGCAGTTCGGCGGAATCCAGAGGAAGGCCCGCGGATGGTCCTTGGTTTCCTTGGAAACCATCGAATCCACCGTTACCGACCACTGCCAATCCGCCGCCTGGACGGAAACAAGCCCTATGACAAAAAAGACCGCCAGCAGTAAGGAAAGAATCCATTGGGTACCCCGCACGTGCTGATTCATTATCATTATCTCCCGTAAAATTTTAGTCGCCCATCCCGCTGTATAGAAAACCGCTATGCGGAGAAAAAATCAAGCAAAAATTACCATAAAAAAAAGCGGCTGGCGCTGCGTCTTTCACGCAAACGCCAGCCATTCCTATCTGCAACAGCACCAATTGCTACATTTTGTTTACCTGGGAGATTTCACACCAGTCGGAAGAGTTCCCTTACTTGAACGCGCGATATAACCGAGCGATCTTGTACCATTGGTAGCGTCATAAAAACCCTCAAGCCGACCAGCGCAAATGTAATCCCGAACCATATGTGGGCCTTGGAACCCTCCCTGAGCAGAGGACTCACTCCAAGAACCACTGATACCCGGCCAACCAAAATTGGATGTCCAATTGGGCGAACCTTCCGCATTTACTTTCAGCGATGGCCCCACTGATGCGATATCCCACCGGAACCCTAACGACTGGGCAACAAGCCCAGGGTTATAGTCAGAATTATTCGCATTTTTCGTATAGTAATATGTGTAAAGATACTTCGTGTAGCAGACATAGGAGAGGTTGTTATTCTGGCCAAGAGTTGATTCTGAATTGCGAATCACAAACGGATCGCGCGGAATGCTGGTGATATAAGCAATCGGGGTAGTGATATACCGATAGTTAGCCCACTTGTCTACATTTGCACGTGGCTCAGTCGCATCCCAACCATTCCATAAATTCCCAGCAGGACCGCTATCCCCCTCAGAAAACCCGATAGGCGGGCGGTTGTTATCCACTGTATATGACTCAATCGCCGTCGCCAACGAGCGCTGATCAGACATAGCTCGGCTTACTTTAGAACGAATCTGCGCCTCCATAAAGTTCGGTACTGCAATTGCCGCCAAAATGGCAATGATAGCAACCACGATCAACAACTCAATCAAAGTAAACCCACGAGACATTTCATTTTTTTCTTGTTTCATGATGATTTTTTCCTTTCGTTATTTTTGGACAATAAGCAATTAGACAATAAGCAATACGGACTACAAGTAAAGTGCCACCGATTTTGGCTGCTTCTTCGCTCTGGCCCTCCTGTTCATTGCCTTTAATTCTAAATATTTACCAAAATCTAATACCCGAAAAACAGAATACCAAGAAAACACTTTTCATGTCAACATGTATTTTCATTAAATTTCAAGTATGTATGATTGTTTTTTGAAGTGCGCAGGGATTTAAGGAAAATACCCCATTATTTATATAGGGACAGGCCAGTAAAAAGACACAAGAGGCAATATAGCACAGGGCACATGCCTAATATTCCAGAGAATCATGGAAAGAATAAATAAAAATTGGCAAAAACAAAACCCAGTCTCTATGTAATTAACGGAAATTGTGTGATTGTTTTCCGTGACATATGCGTAAATAGTAAGATAAGCCGTATTTTAATCAAACGCATTGTCAGGAATCGGTGTTATGCCGTGTGGTGTGTTAGAAGAGTTTCAAAGTCGCGAAAATGGCAACTTTGGAGTGCGGTGGCATGACACCGCTTTGCTGTTGCACGACATGTCGTGCGCAGTTTGTTGGTGTTGATTGGATTGTTTTCCTAAACAAAATGGCAGAGGTGCAAAAGAAAAAACCGCGACATGTCGCGCAACGGCAAA
>DNPO01000114.1:5223-5523 GCA_003501375.1 Candidatus Sumerlaeota bacterium
CATGCTGCCGCACTCCAAAGAATGGGTCTTTTTACTTTGAAACTATCCTATGGTATGTGGCTATCTGGCATTATCGGGATGCGAAACGGGAACGGGTACAACCGCTTGGATTTTTTGCTTCCGCAATGTTACCAGCATGGAATCCACCGCGCGTGGTTGCAGCAAAATACCGTCCAAACTCACTCCGTCCTGTTGCAGGTGTTGCCCCAGGGGCGACAATCCAAAGTGCATCTTCTCCAAGGTAAAACGATATTCCGTCCAGCCCAGATACCAGCACCAGTCCCCGTAATACAACCAACT
>DNPO01000114.1:5800-6005 GCA_003501375.1 Candidatus Sumerlaeota bacterium
CGTTCGTTGAAAGCGCGCACGTGCGTCGGGTCCTGCCAGGCTCCGTACGACAGATCATACGGCACGTTGGCGACCAGAACGCCACCTTCGTGCAGTGCGTCAATGCAGGCTCGCATCAACCCCGTCAGGTTGTGGATATGCTCCAGCAGGTCCATCGCAATAAATTCGGATACGGTTCCCGGTTGAATTTCCGCAGGCAGCCCGG
>DNPO01000178.1 GCA_003501375.1 Candidatus Sumerlaeota bacterium
CCGTTGGCGCTAAAAAAACAACCTCTGCAGTGTTTATTGTTGTGTGCGCACTCTCAAAAAAATGAACTTCAACACCGTGGGGCGCTGCCCCACGGTGTTGAAGTCGTAGTAGAAGTTAGTAGTTTATCTTGATCCTTAAAGGAGATTCTAATGAAAAAACTGACATTGCTGTTTGTGTTTGCTGCGCTACTGACCCTTTCCGCCTGCCGCACGGTTGCGCCAGTGGGCATCACGCAGGTCGCCACGATGGACGCGTTGATCTCCGGAAATTACGATGGCAGCCTGCCCCTGTCGCAACTCCACAACTACGGCGATTTTGGCATCGGAACATTTGATCGATTGGATGGTGAAATGATTTTGCTGAACGGTGTGATTTATCAGGTGCGAGCCGACGGCAAAGTGTATCGCCCGAATGAGGGCATTGTCACCCCACTTGCCAGTGTGGTGCATTTTCAATCAGAGAAAAGCCTGACCACGAGCGATGCGCTTGACATGGCGGGACTCGAAAAAGCCGTTGCTGTTGCCGCCCCCAACCAGAACCTGCCCTGCGCTATCAAAGTAACCGGTACGTTTTCCGTCATCAAGGTTCGCAGCGTTCCCGCGCAAACCAAACCGTATCCTCCGCTGACCGAAGTGACAAAAACTCAACCGGTGTTTGATTACGAGCAGGTGGAAGGCACACTGGTCGGATTTCGCCAGCCGCCCTTCATCAAGGGACTCAACATGCCCGGTTTCCATTTGCACTTTCTCTCAAAGGATACGCAGAAAGGCGGGCACCTGCTTGGCTTCACACTTGCTCCCGGCGCCAAAATCGATGTGCAGGTTTGCAATCAGTTCCAAGTGATCCTGCCCAGCGGCGACAATGATTTTGCCCGCCTCGACCTGAGCAAAGACCGCTCCGCTGATGTGGAAAAAGCAGAAAAAGCACCGGCGGCAAAGTAGAAAACAAAAACAGAAGTCCAAAAAAAATGGAGCATTTTGCCAGGCAAAATGCTCCATTTATATTTGGGGACTGACTGATTGATTTTTAAAACGTGTCGGGGGCAACAATCACGTGCCGATTTGCATCTTCGCCGCGGCTGAACGTCTTGACGCCGGGGATGGTTTTCAGAATCGTGTGGACGATCTTGCGATCCACGGAATCCATCGGGTCGAAATGCTCTTCGCAACCGCCCTTGAGCGCGAGTTGCGCGAGTTCCTGGCAAACACGTTTGAGGCGTTGAATGCGTTTGAGGCGGTAGTTGCCTGCGTCCACCAATACCAACGGAATGTCACGTCCGTTCATGTGGGCCAGACGCACCACGAGGTGCTGGATCGCATCGAGTGTCTCACCGTGATGACCAATCAGATTATCAGCGTCCTCGCTCTTGATGCTGACAAGAATGATACCCTCGTGAATCGCGGATTCCACTTCGTGCGGGGTCTGCATGTATTCGAGAAGGGTGTCGAGGCTTTCCTTGACTTTTTCACCCACGTATTCAAGACGGATGCGGACGTTAAGTTGGACTTGCGGTTTGGCTCCCGCGAGGAGTTCTTCCTCTTCCTGGCTCCATTGGATTTCGAGCGCTTCTTCAGGCAAACGCAGGCGTTCGGTTACTTCTTTTAGTGCTTGTTCGCGGGTGGGAGCAATGATCTGTATGTCGCACATAGTTCTAAACACTCCTTCGTTGGGAGATGCCGGCACATCCGGCCCGGGAAAATGATTAGGTATAGCATCACCGAATCGAGAATAAAAGTCAAAGGGATAATGGGAGGGATGAGGGCAGAGGGATGAGGGATGAACCCCCTACACCACTGCCCTCATCCCTCAGTAGTTATTTTTTCTTTTTCTGCTGCGCTTCGGCTTGGGCTTGCGCTTCCTTGGCCTTCGCCTCAATGTAGGCAACCACCTTGTCACGCCAGGAACCCGGCGTGGCCGATGCTGCTCCGGGGCGTTTCCCAGGGAAAGGTACGCCTTTTTCAGCGGCAAGACGGCGTTCTTCAAAGGCACGATGCGCCTTGCGTTCCGCCTCCTCTTTTACCCGCTTGTTCATCAAAATTTGGAACGTAATCTGCCATAAGTTAGAGACGAACCAGTACAGGCTCAAGCCAGCGGCGAAGTTGTACAGAATGAAAATGAACATGATGGGCATGATCTTCATCATCATTTTTTGATTCGGGTCCTGAATGTTGGAAGATTGCAACTGTTGCGCTACCATTTGGCTGAGAGCCATCAAAATTGGTAGAATGTTGAATTTGTTGCCAATAAAGGGCAGCGCATACGACATCGACCAACTGAACAGTGCATCGGGGGCAGTGAGGTCTTTGATCCAAAGAAAATGCTCACCGCGCAGATCGATGGCCATTTGCAGCAGGCGGTACAGGGCGAAGAAAATGGGCAATTGGATCAGCATCCAAATGCAGCCCTTCATCGCACCCAGCGGGTTAACGCCGTGCTCACGGTAGGTCTTCCATGTTTCAGCCTGTTTTTTTTGCGGGTCATCCGCGTACTTTTCGTTAATCGCATCAATCAGGGGTTTGACACGGTTTTGTTCCGCTGTCAATTTGGCCTGGCCCTTCATCGCAATGTGCGTGAAGGGCTGAGTGATAAGGCGCATGGTGATGGTAAGGAGGATGATTGCCACACCGTAGTTGCCCGTCATGGCGTGAAACCAACTGAGCAACTTCAACATGAACAGGGCCAGCCAGCGGATGAGTGAATAACTATTGTGGAACATGACCTTGGAGAGGTCAAAGTTTGTTTTCTTGTCGAGATCGGTCAACAGATCGCGTTTTTTGGGGCCAACAAAAACTTGATAATCAAGGGTTTTGGAATCACCGGGACGTAGCGTGAAGCCCGCGCTATAAATCTCAGCCGTGAGCGGCGGAGCCATTTTTTCGGTGTAAGTGGCGCTGTTCGGAATGTGCTGGCGTTTGATGCGCGCATTCACCTGCGGGGCAGCACCGGTTTGCGGGATAATCGCCGACATGTAGAAGCGCGACTCGATTCCCGCCCACTTATACGATCCGCTAAAATCCTGCTCCTGCGCCTCGCCCTTGCTGCGCACCTTTTCCCAACTGCTGAACTCCTTGTAGGAAATGTCGGTGCCGTTATAAGCCGTGACGTCATACGCGGAGGCATCTGTCGCATCGGCATAGTGCGTACTGCCGATACCAGGCCCCCACATCAGCCCCAAGCCAGGTTGAGAGGGTTCGGAAAAATCGATATTCTGCGGCGAGTTCTTACGGATGTTGGCGATGGTAACGCGCATCTGAACCAGGTAAGAACCGGGGGTGAAAGTATAGGTTTTAGTCAGTTGCAGCCCCTCGGAAGATTCCGGGGAGACAAAGGTGACCTCGCGAGCGCCGGTTTCGGCGTTAACAACTATGTTGGCGGTGGTTGCCAATGTGCTGGAGGTAAGGCCTGAAACTTGGTAGGTGCGGCGGTTGAAATCGTCCAGATAGCGCCCGTTGGTTTCCTTGAGCACAACCATCAGGGGATAATCGCGTGTTTTATCCAGACCGCTGTAGTTCGGAATAATTTCGATGGGGAGCGGATCACCCACTTTCATATCCAAACGTCCGGTCAATTTCTGGTGTTCTTCCACATCGCTCTGGCTTGCGCGGGCGAATTTCGGGTCCACGATCTGCCAGCGGGTGGGGTAGGCACCGCTTGTGGTAAAGGTAACTTTACAAATATCAGTTTCGACTACGACATCTTGTGCGGGATCGTCAACCGGTTCCGGCGGCGTTAGCCGTTCGGGTTTGGGGAGTTTGCTCTGATCGGTGGCGGCGGACAGTTCCGTGGGTTGCGTAGCGGACGTCGTTTTATCGCCGGTTGCACTTGTCTGCTGCGCAACAGTCCGCTGCTTGCTTGTGGCCGGGAGAGGCCGCTTGGGTTGCAGGTAATTGAAGGCGACCATCATTAACGCAGCGACTACAAAAAATTGGAGCCAGCGCTTGGCATCATTATCCATGAGCGGAGAGACCTCGGTTTATCGCAAGCAGTCCGAATGGTCGGAGGGCTTGGCGGGAGTATTGGCGGGGAGATCGGGTTCCACCGGATCGTAACCGCCGGGATGAAACGGCTGGCATTTTGCCAACCGGACGATCGTCATACGAAAAGCCGTCCAGAACGGTTTGATTTCAAACGCCTGGGCGGCATAGCACGAGCACGAGGGGTAGAAGCGGCATTGCCCACCCAATAACGGGGACAGCAACAACTGGTACAGACGAATCAGCGTGAGCGCGACGCGGGAAGGGAGGGAGCGGGGTGAAGGAGGCATAGGAGAATTAAGAATCAGGAATTACGAATGAGGAATCAGAAATCCATAATTCATCCATTCGGATTTTTTAGCAATCCCACCTAAACTCAAACACCTGAATCAGCAACCTAAAGGCTTACAAATCAACAATCAGGAATTCGTAATTCCTAATTCTTAATTCGTAATTTTTACCAGGCCGGCTTTTTCGAATACCTGGGTGAGCAATCGGTCAAAATCGCGCCGCGAACGCGTGGCTAAATTCCGATGGAAATTGAGCACGAGATCGTACTCGGGCGCAACCGATGCAGCCAATGTGGTTCGATACGTTTCCCGCGCCCAGCGGCGCAGGCGATTTCGCACAACCGAATTGCCTGTGGCACGCGTTACGGTCAGCCCCAGATGGCTGAGTGCCTGACCTTCTTTCCGGTACACAAAAAGATGAAAACCGGCGTTATGTACCGGCGGGGTAACTCCCTCGTCGTACACACGCCGGAATTCAAAACGTTTCAGAAGGCGCACCCCTTTGGGGAAGCCAAGCGGCTTGGGCTTCATAGGCGAGTGGCTCAGGGAATCAAGCGCTTACGGCCTTTGGCGCGACGGGCGTTCAGGACGCGACGACCGCCAACGGTGGCCATGCGGGCGCGGAAGCCGTGCGTGTTAACGCGTCTCCGGCGGCTGGGTTGGTACGTTTGTTTCATGGATCAGACTCCAGTCTTATAAAGGTTCAAAGTTACCTTTTTTGGCGTGCTACAGGGCATAGCCCTCCTTCAGGGCCTAGCCCCAAAGAGGAACAGTGTAGCGAACCCTTTCGACGCTGTCAAGAACGAAAGAGAGGGGAGAAAATCAAAAAACAGGAGAATTTTAAAAGGAGGGAGGAATTCATTCTTTGGAGTGCGGCGTCATGATGCCGCTTTGCTGTTGCGCGACATGTCGCGTGATTTTTCTTTTGCTTCCCAGTCGTTTTTGCTCCGGGAAACAACCAATCCACACCAAGCAACTGCGCACGACATGTCGTGCAACGGCAAAGCGGTGTCATGCCACCGCACTCCAAAGCGTCCTTTTCGTGATTTTGAAACTCTTCTGAAAAACATGCCCCCGTGTAATTAATTGACGCATGGCACAACCCTTGCTCTATCATGCTCAGACATCCCGTCTTCGGCGGGATTCACTCTCCTAACAGGAATGCATTGGCTTATGGCGCATTTTCTCAAAAAAACACTGTACTTCATTGTTGGAATTGGATTTATGGTATTTGTATTCCTATCGATTCCTGCACGAAATGTATTTGCCCAGCCCACGGTTCCGACCCCATCGGGATGTCAACTCCTTGACATTCGATTGAATCCCCCGCAAGGTGATCTGTATCGTGTTGCCATTCGCCTGACAGAAATCCCTGCGTATTCCGTTTCGAAACCCCAGCCCGGTGAACCGTTGCGTGTGGAACTTGCTCGCACCAGCGCCAGCCAGGATTGGCTGACTAAAACATTTAAAGGCAACGAGTTAATTCGTGATTTGCGCCTCACCCCCTCAGCGGAAACGCTTACGCTGGAGTTTGTTTTGGGTGCTGCGGTCAAAGTCGATAAAATGAACTTGGCAAGCGACGGGATTATTCTGCTGGACATTCGGAAACGCGCCGCGAACGAAACGCCGCTTCCTACGCCCATGGCAACAGCCAAGGCTACGGTGGTTTCGAACGCGCTCCCTGCACTTCCTCCAGCCCCTTCCAATCCAGTTTCTCCATCCCCTGTTTCTCGAACTGATCGGTCTGAAAAAACCACTCCTTCCCCCGCACTCGTTTCTACAGCGCAAACCCCGGTTGTGCGTTCTGCCTTGCCTCCCGTTTTACCAGCCCTTCCTGTCATGTCGCCCAGCATTGCGCCTGCGCTTCCGGGGGCGTCGCCCGCTCCGGTGCGGGCCGTTTTGCGGCAGACCTCCTCAGAAAATATTGCGGCTTTGACCGCCCCGATTTCTTTCCTCGGGTCTTCGGAAATGGTCCGCATCTTTTTGCAGGACAAGGATTATATGAAAGTGGTGGACTTGGGAATTTCGGCCTTGCGCATTCCGCAATCGCGGGCGTCTCTGGAAGCCCTGCTTTATTTTCTGGCCGAAGCACGGTTCAAACTGGAGGAATTACGTTCGGTTCCGGCATCCACAGAAACACCAGACTGGATCGCAGCACAAACCTATTACACGCAAGCCGTTCGTTTTGCTCCGACTTCGCCATGGCATCCCCTTGCACTCTATCGTCTGAGCCAGATTGCCGGGTACTTGAACAGTCCCGAAGAGGAAATGGCGCGGTTGAAACTTGTGCAGTCGAGTTACCCCGATTCTGCTCGCGTGCCCGAAGTCATGCTGGACATTGGCAAAGCCTCCCTGGCGATGTACGATGGGACTTCATCCTCCTCTAAGACTGTTTATGCCCGCACCTTGTTGGCAGAAACAAGCCAAACCCTGCAACAGTATCTGGCCAAATATTCCGATGGGGGCGAAGGGCAGGAGCGTGCCCAAGTGATGCTGGGGTGCATCGCCTACCACCAGGGAGACAATGAACAGGCGTATGGGTATTTGCAGGGCAAGAAAATCCCCATCGAGTTGCACGAAGCCAGCGAATTGCGCGCCTTGGCAGCCCACAAAGTCAAGAAGGTGGATTTGACAAACCCCAAGGATGAGGGTGAAAAGCGGATGTTAGATACCATCAAAGGGTCGCTGGTTCCGCGATACCGATTGGAATTGGCCCGCTTGTTTGAAGATGCGGGAGCCATTCGTGACGCCTTGTTCCAATACGAACATGTGGCAAGTGGCAACGTCCCTGGTGCGACGGCCGATGATGTGGAGGCCGCAAACCGTGCAATGGCGCGAATCGCTTTGCAGGACTTGCGCTTGAATCGTGAGCCTCAAGCATTGGTGGAGGCCGAGGCATACACGCACCCGGTCGAAAAATTGAAAAAAATGGTGGAGGATACCTTTAGCCTGCGTCCCCGCGCGGAGATTTTGGGCGATCTGGTACAACAACTGGTCGCACGGGGACAGGAGCAAGAGGCCATCCAACTTGCCATGCCCTTCCTGAAAGAAAGCGTGGCGCTGAAAAAAATTAATGCCGAGTTGCTCAAAGATTTGGAAGGCGCGGTTCCACAAGCGTTACAGCAGGCGCAAAAGGACGAAAACGCCTTATTTGCATACCAAATTTCCGAAGTGTTTGCGCCTTATCTGGATACTCTGCCGCAAAAGGACGATCACCTCTTGGTTATTGCGCAAATGTTGTTGAACGCCGGGCTGCGTGAGCAGGCCAACAAAACGCTCGATCGCATGAGCCCTTATCCTAATTTAACACCGTCCCAACAGGCATCGCTGACGATGCTGCGTCGCGAAATCCGACTGGACCCGACCCGCCCGGACATTATTAAACAAGAAGCGCCCGGTGTTTTGGAAACGACCACGGATCCGTTCCTGCGCGCACGCGTGCTCAAGTTACTGGCGGACGTTTCCGCCAAGGAAGGTGAGCACGAGCATGCGGCCAAAACTTTGTTGAAAGCTGCTGCGATCAAAGAGTTGGGTTGGCGTCAACGTTTAGGCTTTCAGGAGGCAGCAACGCGTCAATATAATGCCGCCGGAAACTCACCCAAAGTGCTCGAAACGGCTTGGCAGGGCCTCAGAGACTTCGAAAGCGCCGGAATTCCGTTATCTGAGGGCGCTGAGCCGTTGGAATACCTTTTGCTACTACTAGCCCAGAACTTCGAGAAGTTGGGCGACTATCCGAAAGCCGCCACGGCTTACGAACAGTATTTGCAGAATTTCCCGCAGGGATTAGATGTTCAAGAAGTGCGTTTCCGGTTGGCGGGGGTGTACGAACAGAATGGCCAACCCAAGAAAGCGCTCGATATGTTTGATACGATTACCACCGCGACGATTGGCGACAAATTCTGGGGAACCTCCGCTCAAAAAGCCGCCGAGCACCTGCGTTGGAAGTCCGATAAAGCCGCCGTGTTGCAGAAGAAATAAAGGACGAGATTCACGACTTGCCACACAAAGGCACAGAGAACTGCAGAAAATAAAACATGGATAAACAGGATGGACAGGATTTTTTTCATCTTCTGTTTTTTTATCCTGTAAATCCTGCTTATCCATGTTGAAAAACGTTTGAATGTTTTGAATCAGGTTTTAAGGAGCCGTCATCATGGTTACTGTCATTGATACCACCACATTTCCCCACGCTGCATTCCCGAATGCCGCCTGGCCGGTGCCGCACGAAACCTATTCGCAATTGCAGGAGGCTTTCCAGTCGTTCAACGATGCCGCTGCCCGCTTCCAGGAGCAGTACGCCAAACTGGAAACCCGCGTTGCTGAACTCAACCTCGAACTGGACTCCGCCAACAAGCGGTTGACCAATAACCTGCGCGAGAAACAAAAGGTACAGGATTACCTGGCCACCCTGCTGGAGAGTTTGCCGGTGGGGGTGGTGGGACTTGACGGTGCGGGGCGTGTGCTGTCCAGCAACCGCCGGGCAACGGAGATACTGGAACTCTCAGCCGAAGAATTGAGCGGCAAAGACCTGCGCGATGTGCTGAGTACAATTCCCCCGCTCTTTTCCGAGGGGGATTCGTGTGAGGTGCAAATCGACACCCCCAAGGTGCCCCGGAAGCGCATTCTAAAATTGCAACGCGTGAGCACGGGCACAACGCCCCAGTTGGAATCACTGGAGATCGGTGGTTACCTGAGCGCAGCGCTAAATCCGGACGTGCTGCTGCCGGCTCTTTCTGCCGGGGCCGATGATATTTCTGAACCGGATATTGATCGCGTGGTATTGATCGAGGATGTGACGGAAATGCGGCGCTTGGAAAATCAGGACGGGCGCAACAACCGTCTTGCCGCAATGGGCGAGATTGCCGTGAACGTGGCGCATGAAATCCGCAACCCGCTCGGGAGTATCGAATTGTTTGCCTCCATGCTCCAGCGCGACTTGGCCAACGACGTAAAGAACGGTCCGTTGGCGGCACATATTTGCTCCGGTGTCCGCTGTGTGGATCATATCGTTTCCAACATTTTGCAATTCTCGCGTCCGACGCGGCTTGTGTGCGCGGACTTTGATTTGCACGATCTGATCGAAGAAACCCTGTTGTTTGCTGAGCATGCCCTGCGTCAAAAAGGCGTTGCGGTACAACGGAACTTTGCGGACAAAGCGATTCCGCTCACCGCCGATGCGGAGTTACTCAAGCAGATGTTTCTGAATCTGTTCTTGAACGCCATTCAGGCCACGCCTGAGGGCGGAACGGTGGGGGTGGATACGATCCCCAATTGCAAGACGGTGGAGGTGCGCGTGTGGGATTCCGGTTGCGGGTTTGCCCCCGGGATGCGCGACAAAATTTTCGACCCGTTCTTCACCACGCGCCGCAAGGGTACTGGACTGGGATTGACGATTGTACACAATATTGTCACTGCGCATGAGGGTAGTATTGAAGCCGATAACCGCTCCGAGGGTGGCGCAATGTTCTCCATTGTGCTACCGAAAAAAGCATCCAGCCTCTGCGATGGAAAAGAATTTTCCATCGTGGGAAGCCATGAAAGCCAAGCCTAAAAGGACATAAGGGACTGCAAGGACACAAAGGACAAACCTCAAATTACTCATTTTTTGTCCTTTACGTCCTTGCTGTCCTTTTCGTCCTTTCTTAAAAACTAAGGGAGAATGACTATGACAACCGCGCGTATTTTAATTGCTGACGACGAACCCGGGATGCAGGCCGCTCTGCGGGAAGTGCTTACCCGCCAGGGGTATCAGGTACAGACCGCATCCGACGGTGTTGCTGCTCTGGCAATTCTCGAATCCGAACCGTTCGATTTGCTCATCACCGACGTGCGCATGCCCGAGATGGGCGGTATCGAACTGTTGGAACGCGCCAGGCGTCGGCAACCCTATCTGAGTGCGTTGGTCATGACGGCGTTCGGCACGGTGGAAGACGCCGTGGATGCGATGAAAAAAGGCGCAACGGACTACCTCCTCAAACCGTTCTCCACTGAAACCATTGAAAAAACCGTAACGCGCGTGCTGCAAAATTCCCGCGTTGCTGACGCTGCTGCCAATGCCGCGCTGGTCGAAGAAGAAACGGAATTGCGCGTCACCAGCGGTGTTGAACCCATCTCCGCCAGTCCGCTGATGCACCAGGTGCTCGATTTGTGTAAACAGGTCGCAGATTCCGTTGCCACCGTGTTGTTGCAAGGCGAGAGCGGTTCTGGTAAGGAAGTCATCGCTCGCTATATTCACCAACTGAGCGGACGTGGCAATGGGCCGTTCGTTGCTGTCAATTGCGCCGCTCTTCCCGAAGGCTTGCTGGAAAGCGAACTGTTCGGGCACGAAAAAGGCGCGTT
>DNPO01000179.1:0-2933 GCA_003501375.1 Candidatus Sumerlaeota bacterium
TTGATCACTAGGGAAATGTTTTTGCACACGATAACTCCCGCTCTGGAACGCTACAAGGCACGCGGTGTGAACAATACGCATGTCTGTGGGGATAGTAACATGAATCTCGTTTTCAGTGGAGTAAAGGATTATGTCTTGCTCGCTCTTTTGCACGCAACCCCAGCCGAGGAGCATCGATTTATGAAATGGTATCGCAATCATGCTCCTCGCGAGGATAAAGGCGGGTTACTAGTTATACAGGGAAATGATTATAACCGTTTGGGGGATTACACCGGCGCGGTGATTTGCCACATGGCCTCCACATCTGCCAACGAATTTCAGTGCGGAAAAGAGTCCCTCGTTTCCGCAATTAAATACTTGCTGATCCGCGAACACGGTCAGAAGCAGGGTCTGGCGTATTACCAGCGTTTTCTAGAAATTTTGGTTTCAGCCGCCAACCCGGAGGCGAAGAAAGAACTGGCTGCTGTAAAAAAAGAAATCGCGGAACTTGACAAAAAAGCGCCTGCGTCCAATGCGCAACAACCGCATAAAATGGGCGAAAAAAAGTGAAGTAAAGGCGTTTGGCGCCTTCCTCATATTCGTAGTCAAAAAGGAGAAAGTTCAGAATGAAAGCCACGCGATTCATCATGTCCGTTGCAGTCTGTTCGTTGTTTTGTGTGCCCGCGATTTGCACCGCCGATTTTCCGTGGAAGTTGGGCGGGAACCCGGCGCGGATAGCGTCAGTAAACAACGATATTAAGAGTATGAAGAACGCTAGGTGG
Source organism: Candidatus Sumerlaeota bacterium (assembly GCA_003501375.1). Lineage (GTDB taxonomy): Bacteria > Sumerlaeota > Sumerlaeia > UBA8349 > UBA8349 > UBA8349. The sequence goes on from DNPO01000179.1 coordinate 762, forward strand.
AGTAAGTCGACGGCACCGTCTACTACCGCAGAAAAGGAATCAGCACCAGACGGAAACCAATTAGGCTATTGGTGCAAACAGAGAGAATCAAAGACGTTCAGCGATACTCTATCTGATGCCGAAGTAATTTTTCTGGGGGCAATAGCGGATGATAAGGCAAAGGTCGATATTACCCCCGTTCCTGGTAGTTGGGGGAGTAAGACCGTACCTTCCTTTAGTGCTGCAGGAGGCCCGCTGTATGACGCCGGGTTGGTGACAAGCAAGGTTTTTGGCGGCAATGCAACCCAATACAATGTTACATGTTCGTACACCAATGATGCTTATTATGGAACAACCGACGGTGCAGGGGACGTGGATGGCGTGAGTGTGTATAAAATACTTTTTAGCGAGGGACAAAGCACGCAGGCTGCGTCTCCTCAGCCGAGTGTCGATCTCACGCCGACCTCTGCATCCGCACTTGCGGCGAGCATCGAAAGCGAAACGTTGTCATCGGCAATATAAGCGGCGTTTTGTCCCGTCGGGGCAAAACCGGAACATAATAGCAAAAGCGCCACCTTAAACAGGACTGTTTCAAAGGTAGAGGAACTTATTCTTTGGAGTGCGGCAGCATGATGCCGCTTTGCTGTTGCGCGACATGTCGCGCGGTGTTTCTTTTGTTCCACATGTTATTTTATTTGGAAAAACCAGCAAGCAAACACGACAAACGTTGCACGACATGTCATGCAACGGCAAAGCGGTGTCATGCCACCGCACTCCAAACTTATTCAAGGAGCGCAGACGAAACGTCCGTGCTCCTTTGGAAACAAAGAAAGCCCCTTTGAACATGAATAACCGCCCGTCGATACATTGGATTCTTTTGCTTGCTACTGCCATCGTTACCGCCTTGGTTCCCGCGTCGCTGTGGGCGCAACAGGCAGAAACCCCGTCCCCAGCGAGCGCGTCATCGCAATCTGCCACCGATTCGCAAGCGGCAAAGTGGCAGGGAATGATAACGGCGACAAGAGACAAAAAGGCGGATCAAAAAACGCGGGCCACTGCGTTCGCTCAACTGATGCGGGAAAACACGGACGCGATGCCGCCCGAATGGCGCGGCGCGATGCTGCTGACGCGTCTGGAATGGTACGCGGAAAATCGTTGCTGGAATGACATATTAGTCATCCGCGATGAATTGTTGAATCGAAAACGCGCCAGCAAAACGGAGCGGCTGGAGGATGCGCGGGTTCTGGAACAAATCGGTTATTACTTTTCCACCCCCACGTTTGCAGAACCGGAAAGCGACCGGGGCAATCGTTCCCGGGCTTCGCAGGAGCATTTCAACGATGGCAGTACAGACGCAGCGACCTCTGTTAGCATCAAAGAACGCGAATTGAACCGTTTTGTCGGGAGAACGTTGGGATTGTCTGTGGCAGGAATAGCAACGTTTGTCATGGCGTTGGAACCGCCTTTCACGCCTGATCCCAGAAGTTTGCTGTTTTTTTCGCCATACTGGGGAAAGGACTACGATCAGTACGAGGAGGCGGAACGTGTTTATCAATATCTGGCGGACAACTTCGACCCCAACTATGCGCCCGTGTTGCTGGTGCGCCATCCGCTGGGCATCGTGCAAATGAAACAGACTAAACTCCGTGAAATTGCAGAAAAAATGCCGCATTACAAAGGAACGGTGGCGAGCGTTGGATACAACCGCTCGGGCTATTTCTACCGCGCCCCGCTCTTGGAAGAATGCAAAAAGTTAAAAGCGCTCTCTTGCGCCAAGGGGGAGCAGGCCATTAAAAACTACAAGGTTATTGAGAAGGCGGACGAGAAGAAACTGTATTCCCGCCCTCGGTACGATTTCCACGATGGCAAAATGTTGTCCGCAGAAGAAGCGTTGGCGCGGGACGTGCTCCGATTGAAAACCGTCAAAGCGTCCCTGCCACGGTGTATGGCAACCGCTGTAGCGATGACCGAGCCGGATACCGCACTCTTGGAATTGCGCGTGCTCCGGAAGAAAACCGAACCGAACTCCAAGGATCGGGCCTACATTGAGGGATTGATCCGCGAGATGTCTTTGCAGACCGATGCGGAAATTCCCGCCGATGAAATGGGACTACCCTTGGTGAAGTAATCAGGGCACCGCAGTGCTTATTGGGAAAGCGACTTTCACCGCTCCTCCAGCGTTGTACTGCATTG
>DNPO01000179.1:3259-4282 GCA_003501375.1 Candidatus Sumerlaeota bacterium
ATCAGCACGTCGCCTGCGCCTAAGTTATTGGTCAGGAATTGCTCGATCTCGGTGAAGGACGGGATGTACACCGCGTTGCCACCGTTCTTGATGATGGCGCGCACCAGGTCTTTCGCATGTACCATCGCGCGTTCCTGCTCGCTGTCGCGCACGAAATAAATGTCCGGCACGATCACCAGATCGGCGAACTGGAACGATGCGGCAAAGTCGCGCATCAAAAAACGCGTGCGGCTGTGCTGGTGCGGCTGGAATACCACCACCATGCGGCGTCCGTCGAAGTAGGCCTTGGACGATTTCAGCACCGTGCGAATTTCCGTCGGGTGGTGCGCGTAATCATCCACGATGGTAATGTCCTTGTCGTACACAATATCAAAACGCCGATCCACGCCGCGGAAATTCCCGACCGCTTCAGCGGCTTTGGCCGGGTCGAAACCCAGTTCGGTCAGCAGTGCAATCGCCACCAACGAATTGATCACGTTGTGTCGTCCGAAGGTGTCGAGCGCAACGCTCACAGTTTCTGGCTTTCCGTCGTGGTGCAGCGTGTAGTAACTTTTTCCGTTCTCAAAACGAATATCATCCGCCCAGTAATCGGCCTCGCGCTCCAGCGCGCAGGAAACCGTGCGGCACGGCACGTCGGACAGAATGCGCGCGGTATTGGCGCTGTTGGCACTGTAGATCAGCAGCCCGTCGGCAGGCAAACGCAGCGCAAAATCACGGAATGCGCCAATGATTTCGTCCAAGTCTTTGTAATAGTCCAGATGGTCTTCCTCAATATTATTAATAACCGCGCATTTAGGGAAAAGATTGAGGAACGAGCGGTCGTACTCACACGCTTCGGCCACCAGATATTCGGACTTGCCCGCGCCGGAACCTCCGCCGAGTTGGGGCACTTCGCCGCCGATGACGAACGATGGGTCAGCTGCCAGTTCGCGCAGGGCGAATGCGACCATGCCGGTGGTGGTTGTTTTGCCGTGGGTGCCCGCGATGCAGACGCCCGTTTTGTCGCGCATGACCAGACCGAGC
>DNPO01000109.1 GCA_003501375.1 Candidatus Sumerlaeota bacterium
ATAGCAAAGCGAGTGTTGAACATTGCAGATGCTTTGGCAATCTTACGTTCACTTTTTCCTGTTACTCCGACCCCACCACCAGCCTTAGTGAGTACCAAGGCGCATAAGATTGAGATAAGTGATCCCATTTTAGAATCTNTTCGTCATGACTATCCAGGGTTTGATGAATGGTTTACAAAATGCAAACGCGAACATCGACAGGCATGGGCGATTTTTGCCCCTAATGAAAAAAACGCAAAAGCCTTTTGCGTTGTTAATCCGGAGAAGGAAGATTTTTCTGTTTGGGGTATTTCAGGGAAAATATTGAAAATTTGCAGTTTCAAGGTTTCAGATAAATATCGGGGTTTTCGATATGGAGAACTGCTCCTCAAAGCAGTTTTTGATTATGCCCAAAAGAACAAATTTGATTGGCTGTACATAACTGCTTTTGAGGAAAAAGACCAGATGGTCGATTTTTTAATCGACTTCGGATTTCAATCTATATCTCAAGAAACAAAACTCGGAGAAAGACAGTTTTTCAAACCTTTTACTCCACCGTCAGTGAAGCCCATTGAACTAACACCCCTTGAATACAATATTCGATTTGGCCCTGAAGCGGTAACTTTCGCAAATGTACGGGCTTTTGTTATTCCGATCCGGCCAGAGTTTCGGGGGTTGCTATTTCCTGAGACGGAATCTCAAATTGAACTATTCTTAGGAAATCACGCGTTTGGCAACAGTATTCGAAAGGCCTATCTTTGCAATGCGCAAGTTAGGAAAATAGATGCAGGAGATATTTTGCTTTTCTATGCTTCCGAATCCCCAAGATCGATTGTTGTTGTTGGACTTGCAGAAGAAACCTCTATTTTTAACAATCCAGATGAAGTTGTTCGCTACGCAGGAAAAAGAACAGTATATTCTTTACCGGACATCAAAGAACTATGTAGAAAAAATGAAGTTCTTGCTATTCTATTCCGGCAGGTAAAGGTACTTGATAAACCTATTACCTACGCAGAGTTAGAAAAAGAAGGCATTCTTAATGCCGGACCTCAATCCATCGTAGGAATAGCAGAGGAAAAGATGCAATGGTTGAAAAATCGCATAGAACTGTCGCGTTAATGTCTTTCATGCCACGATATGCAAATCTGATTATTCAGGGGCTGAAAAGTGTGGAATTTAGGAAGACGCGTTTCAAAAGAGAGGTTTCTCATATCGTTATGTATTCTGGTGCACCAGAGATGAAGATCATTGGTATCATAGAAACAGAGGGATATGAAGAGGACACCCCGTCTTCTTTGTGGAAACGGTTTCATAAAGAAGGCGGGATATCGAAAGAAGATTTTATGAACTATTACGGTGCCGCTTCAAAGGGTACCGCCATCAAAATAGCCAAATGCATTCCACTAAAAAAGCATTTGAAACTTTCTGCTATCAAGCAAGACCTGCGCCCTCCCCAGAGTTTCATCTATGTTGATGAAGGTGTCTTGTCCAAATTGATCCCAAGGAATTAGAACATGCCCACCCTGCTTATTCGTAATGGACGCGTTATCGACCCCGCCACTCAGCGCGATGAGGTCATCGATATTTTTATCCAGGACGGCAAAATTGCCGACATCGGCGTTGGCTTGCAACACTTCGCCGATGCAACCATCGACGCCACGGGCAAGATCGTTACGCCCGGTCTCATCGACATGCACGTCCACCTGCGCGAACCCGGTCGCGAGGACAAGGAAACCATTTTCAGCGGCACCCGTGCTGCCGCAGCCGGTGGCTTTACCTCCATTTGCCCCATGGCCAACACCGAACCGCCCTGCGACAGCGCCCAAGGCATGCAGTTCCTTCGCGCCCGTTCGCAGGAACATTCCGTGGTCAACATTTTGCCCATCGGAGCCGTGACGCGCGGTCTCAAGGGCGAGGCGATTACTGAATTTGGCGACTTGGTTTATTACGGCGCAGTCGCGTTCAGCGACGATGGGCACCCAATTATGAACGCGGAGCTGCTCCGTCGTGCGCTGGAATACACCTCCATGTTCAACGCGCCCATCCTCGACCACTGCGAAGACCTGAACCTTTCCGAGGGGGGCCAAATGCGTGCCGGAGCCGTGGCCTACCGCCTCGGTCTCAAGGGCATTCCCGCTGCGGCCAACAGTTGCCAAGTGGCGCGCGACATTGTGCTGGCCGAGGAAACCGGCGGGCATATCCACATTTGCCACACCTCCGTTCGCGCCGAGGTGGAGTACATCGCCGTCGCAAAAGCAAAGGGTATCAAGGTAACGTGCGAAGCCACACCGCACCACCTCACGCTGACCGATGCCTGTATGGAAGGCTACAACACCAATTACAAAATGAGTCCGCCGCTGGGCAGCGAAGACGACCGTCAGGCCCTGCTGGACGCGCTGCGTTCCGGCGTGGTGGATTGCATCGCCACTGACCACGCGCCGCACAGCGCGATGGAAAAGGACCGCGTCATGGCCGAAGCGCCCAACGGCATCATTGGTATGGAAACAGCCTTTCCCGTGCTGTACACCGACCTCGTGCTGAAAAATGAAATCGGGCTTCCGACGCTGATCGAACGCATGACTGCTGGCCCCGCCCGCGTGCTGCATCTTGCTAAGAAGGGCTCGCTCGCGCTTGGCAAAGATGCCGACGTTTCCATCTTTGATCTCGACACAGAATACACTGTCAACCCGGACAAATTTTTCAGCCGCAGCCGCAACTGCCCTTGGGCTGGAAAAAAATTGCAGGGAAAAGCCTTTGCGACGATTGTTGGTGGAAAAACGGTGTTCCTAAACGGGGAGATTGTGGTATAAATTCCCATAGGTCTGGCCGGACCTGTCTATCCTCCTGAAGCGAGCCTTCCCATGACCGACAACAAATGGCGTATTCTTTGCATCGACGATGAACCTGATATTTTGGAAATTCTCAGTTTTGCACTGGGAATAAAACACGAGGTTGTTCTGGCGCACGACGGTCTCGAAGCCATCGGGCTGCTCGACTTTTGCGATGCCGATTTCATTCTCTGTGACGTGCGCATGCCGAAAATGGATGGTTTTCAAACGGTGGAATCCATCCGTCGCCACCCCGACTACCTCAGCGTTCCGGTCTTTTTCCTCACCGCTGAAACCGGTGCAGAAATGGCAAAGCGTGGATTTGCCGCAGGCGGCAATCTGTACCTGAACAAGCCGTTCGATCCCGCGCGCGTGCTCAAAAACATTGAGTTCTTCCTGCAGGAACATGGCAAACAACCGCGTCAGAAACGCTACTCAGTTGACGAAGTAAACAGTTACGCAGAGAACGGCATCACGCCGCCTCCGGCCAAGGCCACCGTGCCGACTCCATCATTTTTTGCTGTGCCCCATCCCGAGACCAGCAAACCGCGCGTCATCGTTGTTTGCCAGGAAGCAAACCAACTCAACCGTTTTCATCTGGCCCTCGAAAAAGAATTTGAGTGCGTTGCTTGTGCTGATCCCGTCGCGTCGCTCCAGCGCCTGTTCAGTTACGAACCCGATGTGCTGGTCATCAACCCGGCCATTCCAAAACTATCTGGTTGGGGACTCGTACAAATGATCCGACAGAATGCGCAACTGAAAAATCTGCCCATCATTCTGGTGCAGGATGCGCAGAAGCCTTTCGATATCCGTTTTGTTCCGTCCATCACCGATGAAAAGCCGCTCGTTCCCTCCGCCACTGGCTCGGACGTGGTGCAGGCTGTTCAACGCGTAATTAACAAACCAGGTTTTAGAATCCGTTCCAAACATTTTACCCTAAGCGACTTGGCCGATGAGGAAAAACGTCTGTTGGCCTCTCAAGAACTGGAACTCCAACGCCTCAGCAATCAGGAAGCCAACCTGCGCGAGCGCTACCAAAAAGTCCAGACATTCATCGACACTAACCTGTATTAATCTGATCAGCAAAACCCACGAAACCGCTAATAAAACAAGATAATTGGAATCACAGGAAAGACAATGAAAAGACTTTCTGTTTTTTTGGATATTAGCGACCATTAGTGGTTAAGTGTCGTGTGTCCGTGTTTTCGTGTAGTTCATATATTTGTAGTTATCTGTGAAATCTGTGTAATCTGTGGATAAAGACTTTAAATATGTGCGGCATCACCGGATACGTCAACCTCGCCCCACCCCAACCCGCCCAGCGAGAAATCCTCCAGCGCATGGCCAACGCCATCCGTCATCGAGGACCCAATGCGGAGGGAATCTGGACGGGCGGTCCGACAGGATTCGCTCACCGTCGTCTTTCCGTCATCGATCTCAGCACGAGTTCCAACCAACCGATGTGTAATGAAGATGAATCGGTCTGGATCGTTTTCAATGGCGAGATTTATAACTATCAGGAATTGCGTGAAGAACTACTTCGTGCGGGGCACGTTTTTCGTAGCCACGGTGACACCGAAACGCTGATCCACCTGTATGAGCAGGAAGGCGTCGGCATGCTGCGCAAACTGCGCGGGATGTTCGCATTCGCCATCTGGGACACGCGCACGCAAACGCTCTTTGCCGCACGTGACCGCATCGGCAAAAAGCCTTTTAAATACTACATCGACGAAAACCATTTTGTTTTCGGCTCCGAAGTCAAAGCCATCGCCCAGCACCCCGCCGTCCGTCTCGAAGTCAGCGATCACGACGTACACCAGTACCTGGGTTTTGGCTACATGCTGTCGCCCAACACGGGCTTCGAGCGCATCAAAAAATTGCCAGCCGCCCACTACCTGCTCCTGCGCGACGGGCATCTGGAAATCAGCCGCTACTGGCGTCTTGACTACCGAAAGCAAACAACTCTGTCAGAAGCAGAATCCGAAGAGCGCATTCTCGAACTGCTCGACGAGTCCACGCGCCTGCGCCTTATGAGCGATGTACCGCTGGGTGCATTTCTCTCCGGCGGTGTAGACTCCAGTGCGGTGGTGGCCGCCATGACGCGCCACTCCACCACGCCCGTTCGCACCTTTTCCATCGGTTTTGACTTTGAAGCCTACAACGAACTTCCCCACGCCCGCGAGGTCGCCGCGCTTTTCAAAACCGATCACACCGAGCATGTGGTCAAGGCAGATGCTGCCAGCGTTCTGCCCGAACTGGTTCGTTTGTACGAAGAGCCTTACGGCGATTCTTCTGCACTCCCCAGTTATTATCTTGCACAAGTAACCCGCCAATCCGTCACGGTCGCGCTCAACGGTGACGGGGGCGATGAAAACTTCGCGGGTTATCAGCGTTACGACATTTTTATGCGCCTGCTCAACGGCATTCGCACCGCACAAAAATTTCATCTGGGTTGGGCGCTCAGCGCCGCACCCGCCCTGCCGGGTTCTTTCTTCCACACCATTCGCCGACGTGCCGCAGCAATCGCGCCCCTGCTCAATGCACCGCTTGCGCAAGTCTATGGCCGCGTGGTCTGCCGCACCAGCGACGAACTCAGCCGCGAACTTTACACCCCTGAATTCTATGCTGCCATGCGCGGCTGGCCGCATGCGCGTTTTATGAGCCTCGGCTTTGGCGCGCCGGAAGCGGGCGCGGAACCGCTCCATCAAGCGTTGTTATGGGATGTCGAAAATTATCTGGCCGAAGACCTTTGCCCCAAGATGGACGTTGCGACAATGGCTCACGCGCTCGAAGCCCGCTCGCCCTTCCTTGACCATCATTTTCTGGAATTCAGTGCATCGCTCCCAGCCGCTTGGAAATATTCGCAAGGCGACAAAAAACGCCTGCTGAAAAAGGCGTTGCTGAAAGTGCTCCCGCGTGAAATTCTCTACCGCAAAAAACAGGGCTTCGGCATCCCGGTGCATGATTGGTTCCGTGGCGACCTGCGACCTCTTTTTGAGGACACGGTTCTCGCACCCTCCAGTCGCATTCGCGCCTACCTGTCCTCTGCCGCACTCGACAAACTATTCCAGTCGCACCTCGCCAAACGCACGGATGAAGGCTACCGTCTCTGGACGTTGCTCACGCTGGAACTTTGGTTGCGAAACGCGGGGAAATAAAAAAACGAAAGACAGTCCGCAGATTGCGCAGATGTCGCAGATTACCCCCCGTTTAAGACAGGATTTACAAGATTAACAAGATGAAAAACCCAACAAATAAAATCTTGTTCATCTTGTAAATCTTGTCTTAAAAGAAGTAGGCGTTGTTTTTGCCGGTTTTTTTGCGCCCTTTACGAGAGAATCGGGTTTAGGGTTTTGAAGTTCTGTTTAAAATCTGCGGATAGTCTTTTCAAGGTTTTCCATGCTCTCGTCCACCACAAAAATCGCCATCATCTCCCTCCAGGCCTACAACCTCTT
>DNPO01000029.1:0-7990 GCA_003501375.1 Candidatus Sumerlaeota bacterium
GCCACCAAATTCAGCGAAACCGGCTATGTGGGCGGTGATGTGGAGGACTTGGTCCGCGACCTGGTCTACGAGGCCAACGAGGATATCGAGCTGGCCCAGTACGGCATCATCTACATCGATGAAGTGGATAAGATTGCTTCCAGCCATAACCTGATCGGGCCGGACGTTTCCCGGACCGGGGTCCAGCGGGCACTGCTCAAGCCCATGGAAGAGGCCGAAATCGACCTACGGGTCCCCCACGACCCCATCTCCCAGCTTCAGGCCATCGAACGTTTCCGCAAAACGGGGAAGAAGGAAAAACGGACCGTCAATACCAAGAATATCCTCTTTATCGTCAGCGGGGCCTTCAATCACCTGGACGAGATCATTCGTAAACGGATGCAGGAAAAAGGGTTGGGCTTCGGGGCCAGGATTCGCTCCAGGGAGCTGGCCGAAAGCAACCTGAAGGAGGTCAAGTCGGAGGATTTGATCGCCTACGGGTTCGAATCGGAGTTCGTGGGGCGCCTGCCGGTGGCGGTGGTCCTGGAAACCCTGACCACCGAGGACCTCTATCACATTCTGCGCAATCCGAACAACCCGATTATCCGCAGCAAGAAAGCGGATTTCAAGTCCTATGGGATAGATGTCCTCTTTGAGGATGACGCCCTGAAATTGCTGGCGGAAAAGGCCCATCAGGAAAAAACCGGGGCCCGGGGGCTGGTCAGCGCCGTGGAAAAGGCTCTCTTAAAATTCGAGAAACGGTATCCGTCCACCGCCCATACGCAGTTGTTGGTCACGCGGGCGCTGGTGGAAAATCCGGCGCAGGAATTGGAACGGCTGCTGGCCGAACCGGAAGACCCGGAAGATCGGGAGCGGTTTCAACAGGCCTGGGATCGGGAGCGGGCGGTGTTGGTCGAACGCATTCGGGAACGGGCCCAGGAATTGGGGGGGAAATTTGACACCGCCATGACCGACGCCCGCCTGGCCTTGATCGCCGATCGCCATTTGGAATTGGGATTGGATCTGCCCCAGGCCTTTGAAGAAGTCTGGCTGATGATCCAGCAGGTTCGGGAATACGAGCTCCGTTTTTTTGAACGGTTCAATATCAGCCTCAAATTCTCGGAGGAAGGGATTGATACCGTTCTGGCTAAGGCCTTGAAGGCCCAGGTCAGCGTCTGGTCTATCTGCGAGAATTTTTCCAAAGATTTCGAATACGGGTTTAAGCTGGTCCAGGAAAAAACCGGTCTTAACCGGTTCCTGATCAATCCGGAGGCCATTGAAAACACGGAGACCTATATTCAGAAGCTGATCCAGACCTATTTCCCCGGCGGAACGGGCGCCGAATCAGGAAAACTGAATTAAATGATCGGCATATCCAAACTTTATCTGGGAACGGTGGAGCCTTCGGACGCGCTGCGTTATGGAAGGCAATCCAAAGATCTGCCCTCACACCTGCTCCAGTTTTCCGCGGACAAGAAGCCGGTTGTGGTGTGGAACGTCACTCGCCGGTGCAATCTGAAATGCGTTCACTGCTACGCTCACGCCCGAGATCTGGCGTCTCCCGACGAACTGTCCACCCGGCAGGGATTGGCTGTGTTGGCCGCCTTGGCGCAATTTGGCTCACCGGTAGTCCTTTTTTCCGGCGGCGAGCCTCTCATGCGGCCGGACCTTCTGGAGCTTGCCGGCCATGCCGTGAGCAAAGGCATGCGGGCGGTGATTTCCACCAACGGCACTTTGATCACCCCGGCGGTTGCCCGTGAACTGAAGACTATCGGGCTCTCCTACGTGGGCATCAGCCTGGATGGAATGGAACCCGTCAACGATCGCTTTCGGGGGGTCAAAGGCGCGTTCGGCAAGGCCCTGGAAGGAATCCATGCCTGTCAGCAGGCAGGTGTCAAAGTGGGCTTGCGGTTCACCATGAACCGATTGAATGTCGAGGAGATCCCGGCTATTTTCGATTTGCTGGAAAAATTCGAGATCCCCCGCATCTGCTTCTATCACCTGGTTTATGCCGGCCGGGGCAGCAAGCTGGTGGAAGAAGCGTTGACGCACGGACAAACCCGGGAACTGGTGGACCTGATCTGCGCCCGCACCCGGCGCCTCTTTGACGCCGGCCGCGCCGTGGAAGTGCTGACGGTGGACAACCACGCCGACGGCCCCTATATCTACCTCAAGCTGCTCCAAGAAGATCCCCGGCGGGCGGCGGAAGTGCTGGAACTCCTGAAGATGAACGAAGGCAACAGCTCGGGCCGGGGCATCGGCTGCGTCAGTTGGGACGGCCAGGTCCACGCCGACCAGTTCTGGCGGCATTACTCATTCGGCAACGTGCGCGAACGCCCCTTCAGCGAAATATGGAGCGACCTGAGTAATCCGTTAATGGCGCAACTAAAAGAAAAAGCCAAGCACGTACAAGGCCGCTGCCACACCTGCAAATGGCTCAGCGTATGCGCAGGCGGCTTACGCGTGCGCGCCGAAGCCGTTACTGGCAACATCTGGGCCGCCGAACCAGCGTGCTATTTGACGGATGCAGAAATCGATAGCCACTCGTAAACCACACGCTTACACCGGGTTATTTGCCTTCATCCTTCTTTTTAAACTTCCCGTTCGCAACTGCCATATATTCCTGCATGACCTTGGCATTGCATTCCGGGCAAATACTGTGAGAAAAAAACGCATTGGAATGGTTGCTGATATAGGACTCGATTTGCTCCCAATAATTCGCATCATTGCGTATCTTTTTGCAATAACTGCAAATCGGTAAAAACCCGCGCAGTTGCTTGATTTCTGTCTCCTGCGCCAATTTCAAATTTTCCTGCGCCTCAACACGCTCCGTTATGTCAATACAACTCCCAATATACCCTTTAAAATCCCCCTGCGTATCTCGATATGGCACACCCCGGTCAAATATCCAACGATAGGCCCCATCCGCCCGACGCAAACGGTACTCCATTTCAAATATTTCTTGTCGCGCAAAATGCTCGGTATAAATTTCCAGACAACGCGCAAAATCATCGGGGTGTACGCCTTCCGCCCAACCGTTGCCAAATTCCTGCTCCCGGGTACGTCCAGTAAACTTCAACCAAATTTCGTTGAAGTAGTCGCAGCCCATAGTCAAGTTGGAACGCCAGATCATAATCGGCGCTTGCTCCACCAGGAGTTTATATTCTTCCCAACTTAATTGCTCGGGCATGGATGCATTTCCTCTGCGATGTACATAACACGACCCCCCTCGACATGTCCAGAAACGCAATCGGATACCAGCACTGGTTCTGCAGGGTCTACGTCTAGGATAAAGCGAGAACGGATTGCGATGCAAGAGAAAAACATCACACGCAAACAGCGGGGAAAGTTCAATGCGTAAAGCGTTTATCGCCGCGTCTTAAAATAAGCGCTCAAAACAGCGCCGCATTCTTCAGCAAGAACACCGCTTTCAAATTCCACGCGGTGATTGAAACAATCCAAATCGAGCATCTGAGTACGCGAAACGACCGCGCCGCTCTTGGGGCTGGTTGCACCAAAAAAAACACGCCGAATCCGCGACAGAATCAATGCTCCGGCGCACATCGGGCACGGTTCCAGCGTCACGTAGAGATCGCAATTTTCTAATCGCCAATCACCCAGGACCGCTGCCGCCCGACGCAAGGCCAAGACTTCCGCGTGCGCAGTGGGGTCGGCCAACTCCATGCGCTCATCGTGCGCCTCGGACAGCAACTCACCATCCGGCCCCACGACAATCGCACCGACCGGCACTTCATCGCGTTCGGCACCAAGACGCGCTTGCTCCAACGCCCGGCGCATGCGCGCTTCAGGATCAGGGGGTAACATCAGCATGCCGCATTACTCTCCCTGATACGGGGTAGACTTTTTGATTTGCTTTTTCGGCACGGCAAACTGCACATCCTGTCCCTTGATTTGGAACACCGAAAAATTGTCATTATCGGCAATGCGAGCGGCAATAAACTTGCGTCCCGTTGTCATTTCCACAGTAAAATATTTCAACGTGGTAGCAATATTCGGTATCTCGGGTAAATCGGAACCACGTCGAACTTCAAACACGCTTTCTTTCTTTTTCTTGGCAGCAGATGCCACAGCCGCGGCATCATCCGCCGCCTTTTTCTTTTTACCCAGCAACGCCAAGCCAGCAGTCTCCTGCGTGGAAGGCGGTTCTGGCGTCTTGGCAGCCACCACTTTGGGCGTGGGCGTTGCCGCTGCGTTAAAGGTAGGCAGATTGCTCAAATCCATCTCCGGGAAGGAGGTAGACTTTTCGGGCAGAGACGCCATGATTTTGCGCGTCATGTACGGCAAAATAACGTATTGCGGGGAATAAATGGTTTTACCAATATACTCCAACACAGAATTCGCCTTGGACTCATCGCGTGAAGTATGTTGGTAAGAGTTGAGGAGAATGCCATCGCACTCACGCGCCACCGCCATCAGCATCAACCCCACCACCGCTTTGTCCTCGTTTACCGCGCCAGCAACCATCACGATCGACTTCACTTTTCCCTTGCGAGAATCGGCAAAATCCATCCACTTAATAAAACGCGCCTGATCGGATTCCTGCGTCATTGCATTCTTCAAAACGACCCAATCCACAAGGTTTTGCGTACACCAGGACGGCCACCACTGCATGCCGCGCACATAATCAGGTTGCGCTTTTGCATCGGCAGAAGGGCAATCTCCCGACGCCAGCACGGACGCCGAAACAATGATGCCGGGCCGTTCCTGTCGAGCGGCAGCAGACAGCGTTTCCAGCAATGCGGTTATCTTATTTGCCCGCCAGCGCACCCAATCCTGAGCAGAGGGCGCAGGTGCAGATGCCATCAATTCCGCCAAATTTTTCTTGGCAGGCTTTTCATCCCCCTCATTCTCAGCGGGCTTCTTCTGAGATTCCTGCCCCCCTTGGAAATCCGCCAACGCTTGAGCGTTATACCCCCACTCCAAGCCATTCCCTGGATAGTACAGCGAGGCAAAATGAATCCCGTCCAACGGATAGGCGCTCACCAATTCCCGCACCGCGGCTTCTAACTGCTGCGAAACGCCAGGTACACCGGGGTCCAACCATATCCAACCTTGCGAATCACGATTCTTGCCCAGTCGATTCTGCATCACCCATTCCGGGTGAGACTGCATCAAATGCCCTTCGGGCGGTTCAAACGCTCCATCCCCTTTAAACAAGCGAAGGGTATCGAATACCGCATGGACGCGGATGGTAGCGGTGGATTTTGCATCCTCGCTCTTCAACATTTTCAAAATATCGCCCAAAGGATCACACGTCGGTTCCATCCAGCCAACCGGACGCGGAGACACCTCGGATTTATAATAAGCCATTCCTTGCAGGCGCACTTCAAGAAAAACATCGGTAACGTTCAGAGTTTTCAAGCGTTTTACCAAGGCAACACGGTTATCCGCCGTTTTCAATTCCGGCCCATCCGCCTGCACCCAAATGGCGCGCACCTGCTCGCCGGAAAGCCCCTTCAGCGTGGGGCCGGTAATGGCAGCATGGCCGTAATTTTCTGCCTCGGGGTCAAGCGGCAAGGCGACTGGCTTTGTTGAAATGCCTTTGGGAATCACTGCGGGAGGCAATGGTGCTGTTTCAGCCGTCAAACGCCCCGGATGGGGCATGCTTTCTTGCGCCACAGCCGGCTTTTCAACCTGAACTTTGGGGGCGGCATCCCCTTCAGCAACAGGAGTCAGGGCATACAACGACGCAATAGGCGCAAGCAGCGCAAACAAAAAGGAGAGGAAGGCAACGGGGAACATGGAGGTCTTCATGAGCAATTCATAACTCCCTCAATTTTGAAGATGTGTGAATCTGTGGGAAACACACGGTTTCCGACCTCAACATATAACAAAATTATTCCCCTCGTGCAAACTAAAAGACCTTTTCAGCAGGGATTGAGGCTTTTCCCCAACGCGTACAGCACGCACCCGCAAAAATACTTGCATTCTACCGAGGTTTATGGCTTTCTGTCCCATGCACACAGAGAGAAGGATGCCCGTCCTGCTCTTCAATCTTGACCCCTGTTATAAAACACTTTACCCAGAGAAATAACCGCCGCTCCATGCAAACACCCATCTTTCTTATTCTTCTTGGTTCCCGTTCCGAAGCCTTTGCCGCCGCTCCCCTGATTGAACAAATCCGACAGGTGGAAAACAAATTACCGTTCCTGCTGCGGGTGATAACCACCGGACAGGAAGACACCGAACTTGAGCAGGCACTGATGACGCTGCACATTAAACCCAATGCCCGGTATTATACCAAAACATCACGTTTAGCCGATGCCCGCTTGGATGCGGCGCTGCTGGAAACCGTGGAAAGCATTTTGCGGCATTATGCACCAACCGCAGTCCTGGCAGCGCGCCAGGGCGCAACCGCCTGGGCCGCTGCAACGGCAGCTTATTTCAAGCACGTTCCCTTCCTGCATTTGGGCGCGGGAGATGCCTGGGCTGACAAAACGCAGCGCCCCTTCCCCGAGTGGTTTCATACGCCGGACATCACGCGAATGAGCAGCGTACATATTTGCAACAATTCGACTTGCAAGAATAGTATTCAACAATCACCCGAGGGCATTCTCCCTAACGCGACAACCTGTGTTACAGGTAATGGTGCGGATGAAGTGCTGGCTCGGACGTTGGAGCAACTGACTTCTGCAGAACCCCCCCTCGACCCAACTTTGAAAATTTTCCAACGCGACCAAGCGCCCGTTCTGGCATTTTTGGCTCGACGAGAACACCACGCGGATGCGTTGCGTCCGCTGTGCTGGGCGCTGGATGCGGTTTCTCAAGCACACGCGGAACACAATTTCGTCATGTTGCATTCGCTCCAGTCCTACATCTGCGACGCACTGGTTTCGCTGGTTCCACGCCGCGAAAATATCCACGACATCAGCCCACTCCCCTACCCGGCTTTCGTGCGGGAGTTGCGTCGTTCGCGTCTAGTGATAACGGATTCCGCACGTCTGGCACAGGAGGCGTTATTGCTCCGTCGTCCGCTACTATTGATTGGCGCGTACGCAGATACGGAATCGCTCCGGGCATTGGCTGCGGAGACGGGACAAACCTATCGGGTCGTTCCGATGGAAAAAGAAACGCTCGAAAATGCCATAAACGAAACGCTGGCTGCTCCTACTCCAGATGCAGCACCGGAACGGTTAGAAGTTGCGCCTGCGGGAAAACCAACCTTTGACGCGATTTTGAAGTGGTGGCGCGACATCAAGTAAGTCCGTAAAATGACTTTTGTCCATCTCCACACGCACAGCCATTATAGCATCGGGCGGGCAATGCCCTCCGTCCGTGACTTGGTGCGCCGTGCCGCCGAGTTGGAAATGCCCGCGCTGGCATTGACGGATAACAACAGTATCGCCGGGCTACATGAGTTGGAAACTGCCGCACGGGAATTTCACATCCAGCCTATTCTGGGCTGCGAACTGGATATTCTGCCTGCCGATCATTCAATTTTTCAGGGACGTACCCACCGCCTGACCCTCTTGGTAGAAAACGATCACGGCTACCGCAATCTGGTGGAACTCATCACCAAAGCACATGATCGCCCATCGGATGTGCCCCCGCACGTGCGTTTCACCGAACTGGAACGCCACGGCAAGGGCTTGATTGCGTTGACGGGTTCGCCGCGCGGTGAATTGTACCACCACCTCCGTGAGGGAAATCCGGCCTCGACCAAAGAATATTTGAACCGTCTCGCGGCAGCATTGGGACGCGAAAATATCTTCTTTGAAATCATTGAGTACGCCCACCCACGCACGCGCAAAATCATGGATTATGTGCTGGAACTGAGCCGCTTTCTGGGTCTGCCCGCCGTCGCGACGCAAAACGTCCACTACCTTTACCCGCAGGACACGTTGGCCTACACCGTTCTCGCGCAGTATCCCCGCGCCACCGCACCCGTCTGGCCGTTACCCGAGTGCGACATGCCCACACGGCATTTCACCACGCCGACGGAAATGAGCAAGCGCTTCCACTTCACTCCCGAAATTCTGGAGATGACGAC
>DNPO01000029.1:8325-15868 GCA_003501375.1 Candidatus Sumerlaeota bacterium
GGGCAGGACGCCTCTACCGTTCTGTGGGATCGCGCAATTCAAGGCGCAACGGCAAAATATGCAATCCTCAACGAAAAGGTGAAAGAGCGCCTCAACCGAGAGTACGGCGACATCCGCGACGTGCAGGGACAAGGCATAGAATTGAGCGAGTTGTTGCTATTTCTGCAAGATATTACTTCGTTTTTAAAAGACCGAGAACTGTGCCGCGGAGTGGGGAAGGGTAAATGGACCACGTCCGTTATTGCGTACGCGCTGGGCATTGTCAATGCAGACCCCCTGACTTATGATCTGGAATACCAAACGCTCCGTGCAACGCACAACACCTTTCCGCCGTTCGAAATTGAAGTATCGAGTCACGGGATGGAACAGCTGCTCGCCTACCTCCGCGAGAAATACCACGACGATCATTTGGCTGCCGTGGGGCACCGTGTCGATTGGAAAACGCCCGATCTTTTCCACCGCCTCTGCCGTTGGGCTAACCTCCCGATTGTTTCACTGCGCGATGTACCCCACTCAGGCAATATGTCCCCCCCCGTAGTGGTGCAAGAACTAAAACGCACGGACTGGCTCGCAGGAAAACCGGGCGGTACCGCATCCTCAGAGCAAGTGGACGACTTGGAAATAGCGGGCATGCAACAATTGCCCGACACGGATGTGGAAAGTGGCTCGGACAATCAGCCTGTTCCCCTGTCGTGGTTGCAATACGACGAGGTAAAAAAACTGCGGCACCAGAACGTGCGGAATCACAAAACATTGGCCGAAGCGGCACGCGCGCTGCACCCCTGCCCCAAAGGTTTTGAAGCACAAAAAGGCGGTTACGTGTTAGCGAAGGACCCGATCCACACGAATATCCCCGTTCTGCGTACCCCATCCGGTCGCTCCATCACGCAATCCGAAGCCCCGCTGCTCGACCGGCTGCAAATGCCACGTCTACAATTTTCGTCCTTTACCATGCTCAATATTTTGGAGTTCGGGCAAAATGCAGTGCGCGAAGAAAGCGATCCCAAATTTCTCATCTCGTCCATCCCGCTAAATGACGAGGACACTTGGAAACTGCTGGGGTTGGGTTACACCAATGGTATTCCACCACTGCATTCCATCAGCACCAAATCGCTACTACGCGCAGAGCGTCCACAAAGCATCAAAGAACTGCTTGGGTTGTATATTCGTTGCCGCAAACGTCGCCTGACCGATGGTGAACTGGCTGTCGGTTTTGAATCGCGCGCAGATGCGGTGCTGGCAGATGCCCTTTCGGAATGCACCCTGGGATATTGGGCGGCATATCTCAAAACGCACTACCGTCCCGCGTTCATGATATCGGTTCTGACGCACACCGTGCAGACGCAAAAGACAACGGGCACACATCGCGCGCGCTTTCAAATACTCCTGCGCGAGGCGCGCAAGATGATGCAACTGGATATTCTGGGGCCAGACATCAACCTGAGTGTTTACGAATTTTCATTGGAAAGCCGCGGCATTCGCACAGGTCTCATGGCCGTTCAGGGAATGGGCGAACAGACCTATCGTGAAATTGCCAACGTGCGACAGGGACGCGACTTTTCCAGCCTCGCCGACTTTTGCCACCGCACCGACCCGCGCAGCGTGAACCAAACGCAAATTACGCAGCTTATCAAGGCGGGCGCTTTTGATGCACTCGACCCAGAGCGCAATCGCAACCACTTACTGCAAGAATACGAACGCGCGTTAAAAAATGCACGCCTGCAATCTGCTGCCAACACACGCCGGACACATGGAAGTGCAAAGAGCGCGATAGACGCACCAATCGAACAATTGCAACTTTTTGATACCTTGGTTTTTGAGGAAGAAAGTACCGACGGGGACCGACAGACACAATCCGCCCCGCTCCCCACACCTCAACAAATTATGCAGTATGAGCAGGAATCGGTCGGCTATATCTTCACCTATGATCTTTACGATCAGTACCGTGACCTTATGCAAAGCATGCGGGTAATTTCCCCAACGGAGATTCACCCCAAGTTGGAAGGAAAACAAATCTTCACCGCAGGTTTTATTGATCACGCGGAACGCGAAAGCCCGATGATTGATGGCGAAACCGATGTGGTATTGGATTTTGAAGGCATCGTGGTCAAGGTGCCGCGACACGCCACAGATTTTTTTGCCAAGGTACAGCACGCACAAGGATTGGTTCTGATCCAGGGAATGGTGCGCAAACAAAGCCCAACGGAAGCATACCTCATCGCGCAAAAATTTTATAACTTTGATGACGTGAAACGCGCCAAAGATGAAACAAAGACATTGCAACTGAACCTAACCGGTATGGATCAAAAAGCAATTGCTATGGTACGCTCCACACTCAAAAATTTTAAAGGCAACACCTCGGTAGAAATACAAGGCGTTAGCGCCACATCGTGGTGGGCCATGCGCGGACTGGATAAGGCGAAGGTACTTTTCTGCCCCCCACTGATCGCGGCCCTTTGCCCATACCCTCTTTCCGAATCCCAACTCCGTGTGATTGATGCGGAAGGGAAAAGCACAAAAATTTCCATGTAGACTACGGTAAAAAACGCAAAAACACCTTGACATTATTAGTCGTATTTAATTATATTAGCCACGGCTAAGGAAGTAGATACTTAAGCCGTCAACGTGAAAGGTAATCACAATGTCCGAAGCCATTAGTGGTAGCATGGAAGATTACCTCGAAACCGTCTACCAGATAGTCCAAGAACATCAGGTAGCACGCCCCAAGGACATTGGGAAAGCGCTCGGCGTTACCGGGCCATCCGTCACCAAAGCATTACGTTGGCTTGCAGACCACGGGTTCATTCATTACGCTCCCTTCGAACTTGTCACCCTTACGGAAAAGGGTGAAAAAGCCGCAAAACAAGTGGTCCGCAAGCATGAAGCATTGCGCGATTTTTTGGTACGAGTGCTGGCTGTGGAGGCCAAGGAGGCAGACGAAGCAGCATGCAAATTGGAGCACGCATTATCACCGGATATTCTTGAGCGTTTCATTCAGTACGCAGATTTTGTCGATACATGCCCACGCAACCGCGGCAAATGTTTCGAACGTTTTGCTTGGCATTGCAACCAAAATCAAACCACATCCGATAACTGCGAAACCTGTGTGGGTGAATCATTGGATAATGTCCGTCAAAAAAAACAGAAAAAAGATGATGCAGGAACGAAGCCCGCGCTCTTAAAAAACATGCTGCCAGGCTTCAAAGGACGGATTGCGCAACTCAGCCACCGAACTTCGATAGGACAGCGCTTGTCAGAAATGGGGATTGAAACAGGCGCGGTGATTGAGGTGGAAAAAGTGACGGGCGAAGGCGATATGATTCAGATTAAAATTAAAGCGTATCATCTTTCGTTGCGCAAAGAAGAGGCTGCCCATATTCGGGTCAACCCGCTCTAATCCGGGAAATAAGCCTATTGCGGGTTTCTTTTTTCGTCCATAAATTAGCCTTGTCTAAGTTTTTACGCCAAGGTAAACAAAAAAAATGCCGTTTGCAATAAACAGCAGGGATTTTGTACCATAACAAAAGGAGAATGAACGTATGTGTACCTTACCAACAGCCGAGCAGCGAAACAACAAACAGGGGTTCACTCTGATCGAACTTTTAATCGTGGTGGCGATTATTGCCATTCTGGCGGCCATTGCACTCCCGAACTTTATGGAGGCACAAGTACGCGCGAAAATATCCCGTTGCAAATCCGATCTGCGCAGCATTACCACCGCACTCGAATCTTACCGCGTGGACAATAATCAATATCCGTTTTCCAGTGGAATAAATTCCGTCACCTATGCGGTGGAATACCAGAACACAGAAATGGGATCGTACCATAAATACATCGCGCCCGTCCTAACAACTCCAGTGAGTTATATCACAAGCATTCCGCAAGACCCGTTTGCCACAAAGTTTCCTCCCGGCGAAGCGCGCCATTATTTCTACACCTGCCTTGCCATTGAAAAGACACGTGGACTAACACCCGCATGGCCTGGCCCAGGAAACTCCTTTGAAAACCGCCTGCAATTTCTGGGCGTCTGGAACATGTGGGGCTGCGGCCCAGATCAGGATCGAACAGA
This sequence comes from Candidatus Sumerlaeota bacterium, assembly GCA_003501375.1. GTDB lineage: Bacteria > Sumerlaeota > Sumerlaeia > UBA8349 > UBA8349 > UBA8349. The sequence continues at coordinate 12,395 of DNPO01000029.1, forward strand.
TTTAGCCCCCGCCGCTATTGGTGGTGCAGCCAGCACAAATTGGGTGCTGGGTTTTTATGATCCGTCCAACGGCACCATGTCCAACGGCGATATTTTCCGCTCGCAAAAATTTGCCAACATGGGATCGTAACTCAATTGTTTTTGCGCATACCTCCCAAACGGTAAAATGAAAGTCGGTGTTCCATGCTTCTCCGCTACCTCCTTATTTTTCTGCTGATAGTAACATCCACGGTGTTCGCACAAGATAAAGAAACCCCATCTTCCATCACCCTGCGCGTTGCCGTACCACCGGATGGGTTGCTTGCACCCCCTATTTTGCGTATGGTAAAGCAGGCATCACTGGCAAGCAATGGCATAACAATCGAGTGCATCCCCTGGAAAAACCAGGATCAACTCCGCGCTTTGATTGTCAGTGGAAAAACGGATATCGTGGGGCTGCACCTGCCAACTGCCGCGTTGTTTGAATCCAAAGGCGTCCCCGTAAAATTTCTCGGGGCTTCCTTGGGCAACGTCCTCTACATTCTCACCAACGATCCGCAGATTCATAAGTTGTCCGATCTTCGCGATAAAACGGTTGCCGTCCCGATGCGCGGTGAATTTCCTGATGTTCTGCTGCGGAGTGTGCTGGAGCAAAACGGTCTTCTGAACGCGGTACCTCTACAGTACACCGCGACCTCTCTCGATGCAGCCAACCAATTAGCCAGCGGCGCGGATGGTGCAGCGTTGGTGGCGGAACCCCACGCGTCCGTGCTGCTAAAAAGAATGGCAACGTCTGATAAAAAGATTTACCGTTCCATCAGCATGCAGGAGGGATGGAATGCAGCGCATGGCACCGCATCGCCACTCCCGACAGCAGGCATGGCAGCTATTGGCAAATGTGTGGAAAACCAGCGGATGCTGGATGCGTTTTGGAGCGCCTATGTTCGAGAAAGCAACTGGTGCATCCAACACCCGCAAGAAGCGGTCGCGTTGTTGGGCGACGCGCTAAAGGATGATGCTTCTCGCGAGGGTGCGGCAACGGCTCTTTCGTCCTGCGTCCATCCTCCGGTCGCCTCTGGTTTGGATCGGGAACAAATTCAGTTGTATTTAGATGCGCTGGGGAAAACGGCTCCCGAACCTTTTGGTAATCTACACCCGAAGGACACGTTTTACTGGAAACCATCTGAGGAGAAGCGCTAATGGCGGAACAGCCCAGCCCCCCCCCATCGTCCCGGGATATAAAGGAGTGGCGCTGGACACTCGTGGGAATCGGTACACTCTTCCTGCTCTGGTGGGGCGTTTCCCAGTGGACCGGCCCGCTCCTGCTGGCATCGCCAACTGACACGTTCCACGCCTTGGGCAAATTGCTTACCAGTCACGTTTTTTATGAAAATACAGGGCTAACGCTTTTCCGAGTGGGAACGGCGTTGCTATTCGCCACCACCATTGGTGCAGGCTTGGCCGGACTCGCTCTGCTCGATAAACGGATTGCCTGCGTGATAGAACCCGTCCGACGAGTTTGTTCTACCATTCCCCCCGTGATCATTGTTGTCGTCGTCATGTTCTGGCTGGGCATGGGTTCCAACATGATTATTACTTTTGGCGCGTTGATTCTGTGGCCCGTCATGTACATCAGCCTCCTCGAAGGCAGCGCCTACTGTGATGCGGAATTGCGCGAGACAGCACGCGCGTTCCATGTCACGCTGATTAATCGCCTGCGGCATTTTTACCTGCCAGCCCTTGCGCCCGCCTGCATGAGCGCTGCGGTGCAGATCACGTGCAGCGCCATTCGCGTGACTATTTTAGCGGAAGTCATCGGCGCAGATAAAGGCATGGGCGCAGCCATTGTTGCAAGTGCACGCAACCTGGCGGTGGACCAAATGACAGCATGGGCGCTGGTGGTGCTCCTGCTGGCTGCGGTTGCTGAATTCGTGTTACTCGCCCCCATGCGCAAAAGGACGTACCAATGGAAACAAAATTAAATCCGCTGGTGCAATGCCATGCAGTCAGTCTGGCTTTCCACGGAAAAACAATCCTTCAACCTTTTGACCTTGCGATCTTTCCCTCAGACGTCCTGGCACTTCATGGCCCCAGCGGTGCAGGCAAAACGACACTCTTACGTCTGCTGGCTGGTTTACTTAAACCAACACACGGCACCATCGAACACGCTCCGGGCATTCGCATCGGCATTGCTTTTCAAACACCGCGTTTGCTTCCTTGGCGCATGGCATGGCAAAACGTCGCCATTCCCCTCATGAACAATGGCGACACGCTATCAGTCGCTGAGAACAAGGCCCGAAAAATTCTTACGGAGTTGGAACTTTCTGACGCTGCGGACTCTTGGCCGGGATCGCTTTCGGGCGGCATGGCGCAACGGGTTTCCTTAGCCCGCGCATTGGCCATTCAACCGGACTTACTTTTATTGGATGAACCGCTCAATGGGCTGGACGATGCCGCCAAACGTCGCACGCTCGATGTCATTCGCTTCCACGCCGCCAAAAGAAACATGGCTATTTTGCATGTCACTCACAACGCATGGGAAACAGAAATTTACGCCAACCGTTTTTTGCGTTGTGAAAATGGGATTATTGAAGAAATAAACGCACCCGTGACGCAGAGTCATTAGTACCCGCGCAAAGAGTGATGAGAAAGACGCTATTTCTTCTTTTCCGTAAGCGTCTGTTGCCCGTCCTTGCCCAGCACTACCATCCCACCGGGCGCAACGGATGATGTTATCCACGTGCTACCGCCAATGATGGCCCCATCGCCAATCACCGTATCGCCACCTAAGATAGTCGCATTTGCGTAGATCGTCACGTTGTCACAAATAGTTGGGTGACGCTTGCCGCCCTTCATGATGTGGCCCTCAGCATCCTTCTTGAAACTCAACGCGCCGAGCGTAACTCCCTGGTAAATTTTTACGTTGTTACCAATGCTGGCCGTCTCGCCAATAACCACACCGGTTCCGTGGTCGATAAAGAAGTGCGATCCGATGGAAGCACCGGGATGGATGTCCACCCCAGTCTGACTGTGCGCACGTTCGGACATGATGCGAGGAATCAAAGGCACATGGTGTTTGTGCAACTCGTGCGCAATGCGGTGCGTCGTAATCACGGTCAGGAACGGATAACTGGTGCAAATTTCTTCGTAAGAAAGCGCAGCAGGATCGCCCTCATAAGCCGCCTGGATATCGTCCTTCAAAATTTCGCGGAGGGCTGGGAGAAACTCCAGAAATTCAGCGGTTATATCGGTCGCAAGCCGTGCGCAACCGGCGGTTTCGCACTCGGTCATGCGACAATGGTACTTGACCGCCTTGGTAACTTGCTCAGCGAGGGACTCGGATACCTCCGCGAGAAGTTCACCAATATAGAACCGCTGGTTGGCGCGGTGTACCGGCTCCTCGCTGGCATAACCAGGGTAAATGACCTTGAAAAGGGAATGCAGGATTTCATGCACCACATGGCGTTGCGGCAGATTCAACCCATCGATATGGTT
>DNPO01000413.1 GCA_003501375.1 Candidatus Sumerlaeota bacterium
GGATACGGTCGAAGATAACGATGGTATCGTTGACCGAGAAGCCCAGCAGGATGAGCAGGGCGGAAACCACGTCTAAACTGATCTGGTAGTGCATGAGTTTCAGCACGCCCAAGGTAAGGCAAAGGTCGTGGATAAGAGCGACGACAGCGCCGATACCGAAGACCAACTCGAAGCGGAACCACAGGTAGGCAAGGATGCAGATGGAGGTGGCGATGATGACCAACCACGCAATGCTCTGGAATTCCTCACCGGCTTCCTGACTTACGGAGGTGGTGCCAATAAACTCAATGCTTTCCTTCGGGTACTGCTTCAGCAGAGCATTTTCAATCAGTTTTTGGGTATAGAGTGTGTCGCCCTGGCTCTTGGGCTTGCCCTCGGGGGCTTGCAGGGCCAGACGCACCAAGTAGTCGTTCTTGTCCGAAGCGCCAACGCGTTGGCTGCTTTGCACACGCGCTTGCTCACCGTCCAAACCGGCCTTGGTCAAGGCTTCTTGAATGTTTTGCGCTTCATCTTTTTGGGATTTGAGCATGCGCACTTCGGTCAACACACCACCCTTGAAGTCCACGGCGTATTCCAAGCCACCCCACAGAATGAAGATAATAACGAGGATGTTGAGCGCACCTGAAACGCTGAAGGTGTATTTGCGCCAGCCAACAAAGTCAAAGTTGGGCTTGCCGAAGAAGTGCAACTTGCCCACGCTGAGTTTGCCGAACTTGCCTTCCCACAGCACGCAGAGCGCGTAGGTAACAGTCAAGCCAGTGAAAAGGTTCGCGATTAGACCGAAGATCATGGTGAGCGCGAAGCCCTGAACCGAACCCTGCCCGAACTGGAGCAGAACGCCAGCGCCGAGCAGCGAGGTCAAGTGGGAGTCGAAGATGACGGAGAACGCACGAGCAAAACCAACGCGAATGGCAGCGTGCAACGTGCGTCCGGCGGCTATTTCTTCACGGAAACGCTCGTAGATCAGCACGTTGGTGTCGACTGCCATACCAATGGTCAGGACGATACCGCCAATGCCGGAGAGGGTCAGCGTGGCATTGAACAAGCCCAAGCAAGCGACGACCAGAATGATGTTCAGGATGAGCGCGATGATGGAGAGGAAGCCAGCGGTGCCGTAGTAACACACCATGAAAATGGTAATGGCAGCGGCGCTTACGACGAGCGCTTTCACGCTGTCCTGAATGGATTCCGCACCCAGTGTGGGGCCAACGGCGCGTTTTTCGGAAGCCTTCATGTCGGCGGGCAAAGCACCCGCTTTCAGCACCAGCGCAAGGTCCTGCGCTGTCTGGCTGTTGAAGTTACCGGTGATAACGCCCTGACCGCCGGGGATGACACCCTTGATGTTCGGGGCGGAGAAGATGTATTTGTCCAGCGCGATAGCAAGGGGGTGGCCTACGTTATCCGCTGTAATCTTGCGGAATTCGGCAGCACCTATGGGGTTGAATGCAAAGCCAACCTGGATCGGGTCCTGCAAATCCTGGGGGTTGGTGGTGACGTACGCATCGCGCAGGTTGGCACCCGTCATGGCGGGCTGCGCCTTAACGATGTACATGATCTTGGTCTTTTTGCCCTCGGCGTCGAGACCTGGTGCGTCGCCCGGCATGCCAGCGTATTCAGAAGGAAGGGTTTTGCCCGCAATGGGAACAAACTCTTCACGCGTTTCTCCACGGGGGCCAGCCACCGGTTTTTTCTCATAGTAGTCTTGCCAGCGAATATCTTCCTTGTCGCAAAGAAGATAGAACTCCAACTGCGCGGGGCGGATAACCTGGTCGATTACATAGTCCGGGTCTTTTTCACCGGGAATCTGCACGCGGATGGCAACGCCTGCTTTGCTGCTCTGCTGCGAAACCGAGGGCTGAGTAACGCCGAACTGATCGACGCGCTTGCGGATGCTTTTCTCGGCGGTTTGTACGGAGTCTTTCATCTGGCGTTGGAAGTAATCATTGGCAAGCGTCAACTGCACCTTGCCATCTTTTGCCAACGCATCAGCGGAAAATTCTTCGAAAGGGTGGCTACTGCCAACATAATCGCCCAACAGATTGGCGATTTGTCGCGCATCGGCTTTTTGTTCCAAGGTCAGGGTCAACCCACTCAAGTCCTTGTTGATGCTGAGTTGGGCATTGGTTTGCTTGTCGCGCAAAATCTTATTGATGCTCGTCTGCTGGTTGGCCAACGTGCGCTCACGCGCTTTATCGGCATCAATACTAAGGAGCACGTCTACGCCGCCGATGAGGTCAAGTCCCAGTTTGATGGAGGCACGGGCAAGCGTGGCCTTCTTCTCCTCGTAGTCCTTTAACTCATCCGCCGCCGTGGGGGCCTTGGTTGTGTAAACAAACATCATGTAGTGTGCCGTGGGCCAAATGAGGCAAAGACAGAGGATGGTAACGACGGCGATGAAGTAATTGCGCCAATTGCTTTCGCGATGCATTGGGTGATCCTTTCCTGCGGGGACTGCTCGAAGATGAATTTTAAACCACGCTTATTCCGTCTTAGCGGAGTCGCTGTCCTGCTTGGTTGCTTCTTTATCCTCGCCCTTGGGCGTCACCGCCTGAATGGCGGCTTTGCTGAACTTAACGGTAATTTTGGGGGCTACTTCAACAGATACAATACCCTGCGTATGATCTACATCGGTAATTTTTCCGTGGATACCACCGATGGAAATAACCTTATCGCCCTTTTTCATTCCATCCAAGCGTAGTTGGCGCTCTTTTTTCTCCCGTTTCTGAGGACGCAGTACCACTACGTACATCATGACAACCATGATGCCGATGAACATAATCATTTGCGACATATCGCCGCTAGCGGCGGGTGTCGTCTTGCCATCTGCACCAGCGGAGGGCGCGGGGGCTTCAGTTGCCTGCGCCGCAAAGGCGACACCAGAAGTTGCTGCCTGGTGGAGCGTGGCAGCGGAAACGGAAAAACCGTGAATGTCTTGAGACATGGGGAACGACTTCCTCTCAAATTGGTAAAAAAACGGCAGGACGAAGGGCAGAATACACCCCTGCCTGTCCCATCCAAGCCGGACAGAATGACAAACCTACCAACCTGACGGGTAGTTGTCAAAGGAAAAGTGGGTGGTTTGCGCGCCGGCTGCCTCTTGCAACTGCTACCATTACCATTTTAAAGCATGGGACAACCGCCGCAACTGCCTGTGCACAAAAAAGGCAGTTGGCTGTTCTGCATTTCACAAAAAGAAATCTGGCAGCAAAAAAGAGAAGATGGTGACAATGGTAAGATGTATCCGTGTTGAATCCTCGGCTTTCTTTGGCCTTGACTCAAATCCCTCGCTTGCGGTTTCATGTCTTTCGACATGCTTGCTCTGTTGTCGGTCTTGGACCAACCCATTCGTGTGTTCCATTTTTTTAGCAAGGCGAAATACTCTCTTTATGTTTTCAACTTTTCTCAATACCATCCGTTTCTTCAAACGATTTGCGTTGATTGTACTTATCGCACTCTTCTGCCTACAAAGTGTATCGGAGGCAGGGGCGCAGGATGCCCCCCAGATTATTTCTCTGAGTGCGAGCCGCGAATATGTCAAGCAGTGGTGGGTGGTTGGACCGTTCAAACGAACGGGTTCACCGGAATTGTTGGC
>DNPO01000341.1 GCA_003501375.1 Candidatus Sumerlaeota bacterium
TTGGGGTGTCACCGTCGGTTCCCATCACCAGCGAGAGGTAGGTTTTGCCGCGTTCTGGAGCAACGCCCGAGCAGTGCAGTCCGTAGGGGCCAGCATTGCGGTAGATGGTTCCGCGTTCAAAGTTGAGCGTAAACGCATCCCGATAAGGTTCTATGTCATGCACGCAGAACGAAGAGGAAATGCTGCCAATGGCACCGCTCTTGAACAAAATTCCCAGGTGTGCATTGTCAACGGTGGGGCGCTTGGTGAAAACGCGCGAGGTAAGAACGTTGACGCTTTCCGCTGCCCCAAACAGACGAACCAGGTCGTTTATCATATAGATTCCCAAACGAAAAATGGGAGCAGCCGGGCAAAGGTCGGGGTTGTCGTACCAGGAACCATCGGCTTTTTCCCGATAATTGGCCCAAGTCTCCATTTGGCAGGATATTGGACAACCCAAGTTGTATCGATCACGCCAGCGAGTGACCTGACTCAGGTCTTCACCCAGCAAAGGGGAGGGGGAGTTCATGTGAACCACCCGGTTAAGACGTTTTGCCTCGTGCAAAACATCCAGCGCTTCCACGGGGTCGAGTTCAAAAGGCTTGGTTGTCATCACATCGCGCCCCGTGCGGATGATCTGACGGATAAGATTGGCACGTCCAATGGGGGAGGTGAACAGAAAAACCGCCTCAATGGTTGGATCTTCCAATACTTCATCTAAACTGAAATATGCCTTGCAGCCCAATTGTTGGGCTGAGGCTTTGGCCTTGGCTTGGTTAATATCGCAAACGGCACCGATTTCGAAAAATGGCGCCCCCGGTCCGTCCTTGATCCAGAGATCAATGGCCGCTTGGCCAAAATGCAATCCGATCACGGCGATTATTTTCTTTTTTAACATGTGTAACGCTCTTTCTGATTCTTTAAGGGAAAATGGCTTGCCGCCGTTGGTTATAAAGGAAATTTTCCCCGGACTTTTTGTTTTCGGTATTTTGTAGCACCGTCTGAGTATTAGAGCGGATTTTGTTATAAAAATCAAGTATATTATACATTATATATTACATTTTTGACTGTTTCGGGGTGTACTGAACTGGCATGGAGAATTTCGATGCTGCGTAAGAGTTTTTCGTGTATTAACCTACGTTTGGGGTCGATTTGTTTGCGCTTTATTCATTTTTCCCTTTAAACATTGTGTTTATAGCCTCGTTTCTGCATCTCGTGGTAGATCGTTTTGGGGGCTGATCAAATACCTATCCCCTCTCTAAAGAGATATACAATGTAAATAAAGCGGTGTAATAAAAATAATAAATACCACTTGACTTTTGAGTTGTGGCATTGGAGTATTGAAAGTCGGGGCTATTGTGTTTCACTTTTTCGTAAGTTTCTATCATTCCTCTGCGTGAGGAATCAAGTTGTTTCACTGTTTACCCGGGTGTGAGAATTCCCCTAATGTAAGGAAAATTGCATGTACATCTATGGTATCCATATCATTGATTTTGGCATTATTCTCTTTTTTCTTCTCGGGGTTTTGGGCGTGGGGTGGTATGCCCAGAAATCGGTAAAGGGGGAGAGCGATTTCTTCATTGGTGGACGTAAGTTTGGCAAGGTGTTGATGTTCTTCTTAACCTTTGGCAATATGACGGATTCCAATGGTGCAGCCAATGTTTCCAGCGAGGTGTATCGCCAAGGTGCGGGAGGTATGTGGAGTGGATTTCAAACTCTTTTTATTACCCCTTTCTACTGGTTTTCGAATATTTGGTTTCGCCGCGTCCGTCTGATTACGATGGCAGACCTGTTTCAGGATCGTTTTAACAGCCGTTCACTTGCATTGGCCTATGTACTTTTTAATGTGGTGATGGCCCCTCTTAGCCTGGGCTTGGGCAACGTTGCTTCTTACAAGGTGGCTTCGGCCATGATTGTCAAGCCAACTTCTGCGTACACTGCCGAAGAAAAAGCAATGGTGGATGCTTTTCAGGAATACCAACAACTCAAAAAAGAGGCGGTAGCGAACCATCTTTCTCCGGAAAAGAAAACCCGGTTGGAAGTGCTGGAAAGCATGAAGAAAAAGGATAAGTTGCAATCCTTCGTTTCTTACCTTAGCCCCATTCCGTTTTATATTGCTTATACCGTTATTGTTGCGATCTATATCATCATGGGGGGGCTGCGTGCTGCCGCGTTGACCGACGCCCTGCAAGGGACACTCATCATTTTGTTCACCTTTATTGTGATCGGCGTCGGCTTACCACAATTAGGTGGTTTTGCCGGTCTTCATAAGGCCATCCCTGAGCACATGTTCCAGATTTTTGGTACGGTTGCTACGAGCGAATATACTTGGTACGCCATTCTTGCCATTACCTTTACCAGTATGGTACAGATTTTCGGTCTCATGGGCAACATGGCGGGAACCGGTTCCGCGCGTGATGAAGACGCCGCGCGGACAGGCGCCATTGCGGGCGCGTTTGCCAAGCGCGTTGTAATTATTGGCTGGATGTTGTGCGCACTCATTGCGGTGGCGCTGTACCCGAACAATGGAATCGCCGATCCCGATAACGCTTGGGGCATCTTATCCCTTCGTTTGTTGGGGCCTGGGTTTATGGGTATTATGATCTCGGGGATGTTGATTGGGCACATGCCGGCTGTCGGTTCGACTGCTGTCGCGATTTCCGCGTTGGCCACCCGCAATATTTACGAGCCGCTGGTACCGGGAAAGAGTTCGAAGCATTATATGTTGGTCGGGCAATTGTCCATTGCGCTGATTTTGATCCTCGGTATTCTTGTCGGGTTGTTATCCAACAAAATTATTCCGCTTTACTACCAGATCATTACCCTCAACGCATTTTTTGGTGCGGCAGTCGTTCTCATCTTCTACTGGCGTCGCCTTGCAGCCGGAGCCATTATGGTCGGTCTGATTATTTGGGTGCTCTTGATTGGCGTCGCGCCCTATGCGGTGTTGGGAGTGAAGTCGCTTCGTCAAAGCCCCACGCTGACGGCGCAAACACGTGAGCAAGTCATTGAAGCACCGTCGGGGGCAAAGCAAGAAGATGTTGATGCGGGTCTGGCAAAAAAAGTGGGCGAAACGATCACGAAATCTCAAGTTATTTCTCCTGCCAGTATTTTCTTTGAAAATGTGGCGCTGAGCGATCCGAAGAATCCTCAGTCTCCCAAAGAAGGTGTGGGACGTTTCAATGCAGAAGTGTTTACGCTGCATCTGATTGGGGTGCCGGTGGAAAAATTGACCAAAGCCGGGTTGGTTACCGCCCGCTGGACTTTCGATGGTGTTTTTCCTTTCGTGATGCTGATTTTTATCAGTTATCTTTTTCCGAAAACGGAAAAAAGCCGGGTGGATGTTTTCCATGCGAAGATGAAAACTCAGGTACGCCGCGATCCGCGGGAGGATGAGATAGAAGTTGCGCTCAGTTTGGCGCAGCCGGGGCGCTTTGATCATCTCAAACTGTTCCCTCGTTCTAACTGGGAGTTTACCAAATGGAAATTAGAGGACTATATTGGCTTCAGTGTCTGTTGGGGCATTGTACTGGTAATCATGTCACTTTTGTGGCTGGTTTTGACAATCGGTAGTTAAAGGGAAAATGGGCCGAGTTTGCAAAATTTTGCAATTGCTCATTAATGTGAAGAGATATTCACATTTCTCTTATTGATTCCTTTTTACCGAAAAATTAGAATCGCGCTGTTGTAGATGTAAGATCATTTAAATCTCTCTGGCGCATGAGGAAGAACAAGAAATGTCAATTCAGGCCACAGCGGCAAAAGCAGGAGTTTCCATCGCAACGGTTTCGCGTGTCATTAACGGTAACGGCAAGGTGAGCGAGGAAACGGCACAGCGCGTTATGCAGGCGATGCACGAAATCGGGTATCAGCCACGCCCGGTACTTTTACGTCGCGGACGCAAAACGAGTAACCCACCCGGTTTGCTACATGGCAATATTGCGCTGTTGTGGACTGCTGGCGTTCGGGCTGCTTTGTCTGCGACCGGCATTGGCTTGATGGATGGTGCAACCCGTGCCGCTGCCTCTCATGGTCTGAGTTTGATTGTGGATTATCTCAGTGATCCCAATCGCATTCCGCCGATCGTTCAGGCGGGCAAGGTGGATGGTATTTTGTTGCAAGGACCGGAGCCGAATGAGTTCATTTCTTCCAAATTAAGAGAGTTTCCTGTTGTCTGGATGTTCTATTCGGGTGCAGATGATTGGGGTGACCGCGTCCAGCCGGATCATGAACGCGTGGGACGCCTGGCCGCAGAATATTTACTGCGACAGGGACATACACATTTGACCTGCGTGACGTATCCCGCTAACTATGCACAACACTCCTTCTGGACGATTCGAGCGGATGCGTTTAGAAAGTTTGGCACGTTGGGGGGCGCAGCGGTCGATGTGCTCGAAGCGTCAAACGATGCGCAAACCCTTGTGGGCGATTTTGCGGAGGCAGCGGATGATGTCGTACGACGGGTTTTACAACTGTCTCCGCGCCCCACTTGCTTGTTTGTTGCAAACTCCAACATGGGTATTCCAATTTACCATGCCCTAAGTCGTCAGGGCATTCGTCCCATGAAAGACATGATACTGATCAGCGGTGATCAAGAGGAACTGTTGAACAGTGGATTGGATCCCCGCCCGGTAACGGTGGATATTCGTGCCACCATGATTGGGCAGTATGCGGTTGAGCAACTCTTGTGGCGGCTGCAACACAAGGATCAGCCTGCCCGGATTTGCAGTTTGGTGGAGCCGATGCTCGTGGAGCCTTTGGGTATCGGATAAAACTTTAGGATGGGAAAAAGAATCTCATGCGGAAGATAGGTGTTGGCCTTTACGGTTCGAACGGGCATCAAATACATGGCTTGCTGGAAAATCATCAGGCGGCAAGGCTGGTTGGTGTGGCTGCTTGGGAAGAGGGAAAGCACCCCGTTCCCCTGAAAAGCCCAGCCCCCTATCGTTCATACGTCTCTCTGGATGAGATGCTTTCTGACCCCGAGGTGGAATTGGTATCACTCTGTTCCCCGCGCCGTGCGGACCAGGCTGGGCAGGCCATTGCTTGTTTGCGTGCGGGCAAGCATGTGTACGCGGAAAAGCCATGCGGCATGACCGAAGCAGAGATTGACGCCATCCTTGCGGTAAGCACGGAGACGGGACGCCAGTTTCACGAAATGGCAGGCACAGCACTTGAGCAGCCGTATGTTGCTTTGCGCCAGGTAGTGGAGAGTGGCGTGCTCGGTGAAATTGTGCAGATTTTTGCGCAGAAGTCGTACCCCTCGGCGTTTGAGCGCCGCCCACAGGATGAGGATGTGGACGGTGGGCTGATTCGTCAAAATGCGATCCATGCGTTCCGCATGGTGGAGCATGTGGCAGGAGTGCAGATTGTAGATGTCAGCGCGGTTGAGACCACGCTGGGCAATCCGGTGGCGGACGGTGGATTGCATATTGCAGCGTCGTTTGTGTTGCGGTTGGAAAACGGCGGAGTGGCAAGTGTGGTAGCGAATTATCTTAACCCCATAGGAATGGGGATTTGGGGCAACGAGCACCTGCGGATTTTCGGAACAAACGGGTTTGTGGAAAGCGTGGATGGTGGAGCGCGAACACGATTGGTAGTGGGCAAGGAAGACCGGGGTGCATTGGACGTGTCACAGCCCTGGCGCGATTTTTTTGATTATTATGTGGATCATCTCTTGGGGAACGGGGCCATGCCTTTCGAACTGGGGGAAGAACTGCACCCCACGCGGATGGTGATTCGAGCAAAAGAACAAAAATTGAATTAAAATTTTGAAAACTTATTGGTTATACGTGTGTGTTAAATCAACTGCTTTTTCTATTTTCAATGAGCGGTACGGGAGCGTGTGTAATGCGAAAAAAAGTAGCGGTGGTTACAGTCGTATTGGTTGGATTGTTTGTGGGTTGTGCACATGCCCCGAAGCAGCCGCATGCACAACCGCAATTTGCCATTGCCAGAACACAAACTAATGCGCAGGCGTTGCCTCCACGGCAAATGGAGAAATTGGGCCGCGGGGTGGTGGCAATCAAACAGGCCCCGGGAAAAGTGTTTGTTTCTTGGCGGATGCTCGGCACCGACCCAGAGGGTATAGCGTTTAACATTTACCGCGAGTTAAACGGCAACACCGTAAAACTTAACAGCGTTCCGATTACCGACTCTACCAACTGGGTGGATGAAACGGCAAAGATTGGTCTCAAATACCAGCACGGGTGGCAAGATTCCTGGACATGGGGGGGCGACGAAACCCCAGAAGACCGTGAGGAATATCACTATTTTGTCCGCAGTGTGGTGAACGGTGTAGAAAGCGCCGATAGCAAGGCGGCGGCTATGAAAGTTAATGCGAAGTCGTTGCCGTATCTGTCGATTCCGTTGCAAACGCCCGCAGGTTATGCCCCGAATAACGCGGCGGTGGCTGATTTGGACGGCGATGGCGAATACGAGATTGTTGTTAAGCAAATGATGAAATCGTTCGATCCTTCTCAGAAGGGCGTTTGCCCAGGCACTACGAAACTGGAGGCGTATAAACTTGACGGAACCTTCATGTGGCGGATTGATCTCGGGCCGAACATTCGCGAAGGCGCGCACTATTCTCCGTTTATCGTGTATGACTTGGATGGTGATGGTCGTGCGGAAATCGCGGTACGCACTTCCGAAGGTACCGTTGACGGAACGGGTATAAAAATCGGTGATATCAATGGCGATGGAAAAACAAACTACGTTGACAATAAAACGGGGTTTATTTCAGAAGGCCCCGAGTTCCTGTCGATTTTTGACGGCAAGACGGGCAAGGAATTAGCGCGTACCGACTATATCGCTCGTGGTAAAGTTGCGGATTGGGGAGACAAACCAGGCAAGCAGGTAAACCGGGTGGATCGTTTTCTCATGGGGGTGGGGTATTTTGATGGCGAGCGTCCGAGTCTTTTAATTTGTCGCGGATATTATGAGTTGACCAAGTTGGAAGCGTGGAACTGGCGCGATGGTAAACTCTCCAACGTGTGGAAATTTTCCAGTTCTGATGCGAGAAACAAGGGCTACGCCAAGCAGGGCAACCATAGCCTGAGCATCGGCGATGTCAACGGGGATGGTAAAGATGAAATTACCTATGGCGCTTGTTGCATTGGGCCGGACGGCAAGGGTATTTACACAACAGGTCTCGGTCATGGCGATGCTTTGCACCTCACT
>DNPO01000342.1 GCA_003501375.1 Candidatus Sumerlaeota bacterium
CCGCCCATCACACCGCCCCGGCGGCATCCACGCCACCCTCCGCATCCGGCGCGTCTGCCACAGCCCGCGACACATCGCGACCCGCCACAGACTCAACCACCATCACCTGATAGAGCTGCTGACACAGCGCATGAATCTGCGACAGAATGCGCAGACCCGCATTGCGGCCACCCTCGGCAAATGCCATATTCATCGCATTGGTATTAAACGAAAGCCGGAAGACCCCGGCCTGATCCAGCAGACGCCACACAATCCGGCGCCCACGGCGGCTGCTCATCAGCCATTTCAAATCCGCCGCCTCAGTGTCGCGGCTCGCCGCCACCTTGCGCCCGGCAGCTTCACGAACACGTAGCGTGGCATTCATGTCAAGTGGGTTATGTTTATCCATGCCGCAAGACTACCGGCCCCACCCCGCCTCACGCACCCCACCACCGCCCATAAAAAAACCGCCCGAAGGCGGTTCAAAATAGCGATGGATTCATTTATCGGTACAACGTATTCTTGTACAAAATCTCCCCGAATGGGGTGGCATAAGAGAAGCGTTTGTAAGAACAAGAGTCCCCCCCAAGCACAGAGTGCCGCACATACGGAATACTACGTGCGAAAACCACCCGCATCGACGCCTAATCTAGGTCCCCCTATGCGGATCACGCAGAAAGCCGCGTCACCGTGCTTGCTCCCTTGCAATACAACCCCACCCCAGACGCATAAGACGAATTACTGTTATAGAAAAGAGCTCCAGACATTGGTGTAATTTTACTGCCGTCCACCGGCGCCTGCCCGTCAGGATTCGACCAATTGTAGGTCGAACTTGTCCCATAACTCGCCATAACGGTAGCACCATTCGCATCCATTCCGGAAACCCTAACAGCATAAGTCTGCGAAGTACCATACAGATTCAATACACCTTGTACACTCGAAACAACAAAACCGCCGATAACCGTCGCCGAAAGCCCTATAGAGCTCGAAACAAAAGCCAGCCCCCCGTTCAACGTACAATTATCAAAAGTCACCTTCACCGATACGCCGTTGTTAACCCCATGCGCGCGCAATCCAAATTCAACATTGTGAAAATAGACATCTCCAACGCTTCCCGCACCCGGCACATACACCCCGGCAATGCTTCCAGTCCCCGAGGTACCCAAAAACACCCCGTCGTCAAATACGATTCTCCCTACCGTACCACTACACAAAACACCGAATAAAGAGCCGGACGTAGTATCAGCACTATGGCGAAAACCCCTTACCGAAAGACGATTCACTTTCGACCCAGATCCGATCATAATTGCCGATTGCGTCGCAGCCACCGCATACTGGTAACTGACTTCGGCATAGTTGGTAGTGGTCCCGGAGCTGAACAACAACAGCATCCCCGCCACCGAATTCGTGGGTTGAATATTCCTCACGACAAGAGAGCCAATACTCATCACCCCGGAACCTCCAACCGTAATCAAATTTTGCGAAGACGTATTGCAAATGCGGCCCTTAACGCCATCAATCAGAATGTCAGAGATGGCAGAAGCCGTTGACGTTGTCCCCGTATCGAAATGGAATGCTGTCGTTTCGTGATTACGCAGCAAGATATCCCGATAAACAACCCCACTGATCGTTCGGCCATTGTCAAGATAGCAACCCAGTCTGGCCTTGTCAGACCAGATATCCAGATTACGCACCGAATACCCAAAAACGCCATCGCCCGACGCCCCCGCGTCTGAAGGGATGGCCGCGTCGTTACAGGTAATCGCCAAAAAATCATCACCTGTCATTCCCGTCACACCATCAATCTGTACATCCCAGCAAGGGGCATCGCAATGCAAACCGTCAGACCATGTATCCAGAAAAATATCCTTGAATCGTGGCGACACACAGTTCGCATACATGCATGCAAATTTCGGAGCATGAAGCATCCTCACATTTTGCATCGTCAAATTGCCAACCTTGTTGAAAATTGTCAGCATCGAAGGCAACAAATCACTCGACGGAACATTAACCGGATAATCGTAATCCAGAGACCCACCGCCCGTCACCGCCACGTTAACATCTGCCAGGGCCGCAGTGACGCCATCACCCGCCGGAGTCGGACTGACAGCAGAAATCGGCATCCGCCACGAAAACGAGGAGGAAGTGACAGCAAACACCCGCCACACACCGTTATAGACCCCGCTTGCCTCATGCTTAACAAGAACAGCATTGCCAACCACAAACGGATGCCCCACACACGTAGCCGTCAGCGTCGCAACAATCCCATCTACAGAAATAACGATTCCAGACACCGCATGGACCGTACTGGCATTGTGAACATTGCTCAATAGCGTGTTCCCACTATTTGGACGAAGCCTAGTCCCCCGTGTCACGACAAATTCCGTATCACTACCAATAAGCAAAGGGGATCCTGACACATCCACAGTAATCGTCTGTCCTGGAGCATCCACAACAACCCTACCACCTCCCATGCCGACACATACCCCCAATGCCGATTGGATTGCGGAATAATTCCGCTGCGCGGCACCTAAGGCTGTACTATCCGGCACAAGACCAAACACCTTCTGCGTAAATAACGAATGCTCTGATCCATCCGAATCCTTGATCCCAACAATGTCTGCCGTCGCATCGTCAAACAAAAACGGGGAACCGTCCTTCATGTATGGCATGCCTGCCTCCTGGGAATGTCTTAAAATTCAATGTCTGCAAGTGCAGACATGTAACCAAGGAAAACTGCCCGGCACGCCCGATGCTGTAGAAACCCAAAGGGCTTTGATGACCGGCATTCCTATGGAAAGCAGGTTACCTAAGCCTTTTAGGGGTACGCACCCCTTACTCAAGTAATTGAGATGGCACGGAGACATTCTAATAACAGTCATACTGTGGATAAAAATGCTTCCCTAGAATTTTAGCTACGCCGACAGAGTGCCCCTAGAGCGCAATATTATTGGTTTCACCGCAGAGAACAATAAATAAAAAGTCATAGCCCATAAAACAAGTTTGTAAATTAGTTCAACATAATCTCTATTCAATTGACAAACTTGCACCACATGAAATACTTCTGAGATTCTCATGACAATACGTTCATCCAGGAAAAACAACAGCCAACAACACATAAAGCTGTAAAAAATAACCGATTTTTTGAAAATGATCAGCTGCAAAGCCACAACAGCAATAAATATACGATTCATTGTGAGATCAGTATTAAAAATAATTGTACACACAACGGGCGCCAACAATATTTCTTTCAATAGCAATTTCCGCTTTATAATTAATACACCAACCGTCAGCAAAGACAAAAAACTCAAAATTTTACTTAGCACAAGTGAATAGTCATCAAAAACATGCGGAAAAAATGAAAAAATAGACAAATGCCCAACATATTCCTGAGTTTGTGATCGCCATTTATATCCATTTAACCACTCTGGGAAAAACTTTACGTGAGAAATAGCCAGAATCAAAAGAAACGGAAGTATCATTACCACCATTTCCTTCACATTAATTTTTTTCTCAACAACAAGATGTACTATATAGAAAGGAAACACTACCCCACCCAAACCCTTTAAAGCGGCAAAAACAGCAAGGACAGATGTCAGAACAAGTTTCCTTTCTTTGCAGACCATCATCATGATCATAAAGAAAAGAAACCAAACCTTATCCTCAATTGGCGCAAACCAGCTACGCAACAGCAATGGGTTAAAAATTAAAAATGCAACAAATATAAACTTATTTAATTCTTCGGGATTTATATCATCTTTATGAAAAAGCACAAAAGTAACAATTGACAAAAAAAACAGCACCAAATAGAAGTAATACAATCCTTTTATTTCATCAACCTGAAATATCAATCCATTTATTGACATGAGAAGCGGCGGGTAATCAGCCAGAGTCTGATCAACTTTTCTTGAAGGTGACCCGGAGTCATCAAGGGATACCAGTTTTTCAACTGCTGATGACTCGAACCCAGAAGGAAGACTATAAGGGTTATATCCCTGAGACACAGCATCCGCAAATTGAACATATATGCGATAGTCATCGCGAGGATGAAACACCAAAAGAAGCAAGGCGCATGAAACTAAAAACGCCGAAAAAATAGACAAGGTTCTGATTTTTCTGGCTCCCATACTTTTTACTAATCCACAAACGCTCAGATTATAAATTTCAATCCCAGTCATCATTCGCCCCACCTTGTTTAAAGACAGTCAACATTCTCTGAAAAAACCGGGCTTAAATTTCTAATCAAAATGAATTTGACGAACATCCAAAAACGTGGAAGTCGCCAACCTCTGCGTGAGGGGTAACCCACCAAAGACGCCCAGAACAGTTTAGTCCATAACCAGCGTTGTATGCACTCTTATACTTACCAAATCAAATTAATATACAAGTTTCGAGTGAAACGGCCTTGCGTATAGAGTGGTTTTTACACTCGGCGCAGACAACTCTGTTTCCTGCTTCAGGGTGTCGCAGTCGCATCGCAAACGCACAGATTTCCCGCGAGGATGTCCGTTGAACTGCCTGTTCCGGTATTTATCAAAGCCTTTGCAATAGCTCCGGCGATACGCCGGATCGTACTCAGGACAACCGCGGGGGTCTACGCACTCGGACATCATAATGGTTTGATGCCCAGCATGTTCATCCGTATATCGTCGTCCCAAGCAGCGCGCTTGCGCTTTTGACGCAAGCTGATCTTAAGATTGTCGGTAGTGTCAGCTCTGATCAGTTTGAAGACGATTTTCTTGAGCAGCGATAGATTCTGAGGTGTGCAGTCTTTGCGTACCATGTATCCGTCTTCACCGAAGCACACATCCAGCATCCAGTGCAGGCGGTTCTCGATGCCCCAGTGCACACACAGTTTGCGCGCACAATTCCTGAGCGGTTAGTCAGCGTGAGCTGATGTAATAGCGTTCCTAAGTTCGGACACATTGTTGCCCACAATTCGTTGTGAAACGACCCGACCTATGGTCTTGCAGCCTGGCCACTGTAAGTTGTCGATATGTTCAGCGCTGTCGGTGACCCAACTCAGTTGCAAGACGATGCGTCCGTGGGTCTTGTCGGTACGTTCATAGGCGGGCCTGTTCTGTGCGTCGGCCATGGCAATACGCGCCTGTTCATGCAGGGTGGACTGATTGCCTTTGACGGAGAGCAGATAGTCAGCTCCCTTGTCGAGTACCTTGCTGGCAATCTAGCGCTGGCAACCCATTGCATCAATGCTAACCAGCAGCCCCTTCAGGTACAGGGCTTCAAGCAATACCGGGATGGCGGTGATTTCATTGCGCTTGTCGCTGACACGCATTCTGCCCCAAGACCAAGCCCAACTCCGTGGCAAAGGCACCGACCA
The DNA here is from genome assembly GCA_003501375.1 of Candidatus Sumerlaeota bacterium. Taxonomy (GTDB): domain Bacteria; phylum Sumerlaeota; class Sumerlaeia; order UBA8349; family UBA8349; genus UBA8349. The sequence goes on from DNPO01000342.1 coordinate 5,321, forward strand.
TGTGTACCGGTGCAACAGAGCCATTAGTAGAGCCACACAGTGCCTTGCCATCCATGGCGACCGTCCCACCCAATGCACGGACGACGCCACCGACCCATTGTCGGAACACCGCATCAAAGCTAGCTGGACACATATGGCAATCACCAGGAGTTCATGGAAGTGATAGCGGGTGCCGTTGCTCGGCTTACGCGGATCGGACAGCTCACTCAAACTCTCCATCAGACTTGCATCCCGCATTCTTCACCTGGTTCGCCAAAAAGATGAAAGTAGACGAGTTTTTTGCACGGTTTACAAGTACTTGCTTAACTGACTGAACGTGAACGGATTTATTGCACACCCAGATCTATGCCATCCGAGTGGAGAAACCCTGCAGGCAGTTTTGTTAAATACGTGAATTACGTCACAAAAATAGAAACACACTTTATTTGACTAGTGCTAAAGTCAGTTTTCCAAAAATGTAGGGTTTAGTGCCATGCGTTACGAACTTTCCAACATTCATGCCGTATGTCCAGTATGCGGGTCTAATTCAGTTCTTCGCTTATGGAAAACAAATAGCGATAAAGCTGCACAACATTTCGTGCTACGCAATTTAGACCCTGAAAGACATTCCGCCCTGGCGACTCACATCAAAAATCTATGGGGGACTGATTCATGCGAAGCAGCGAAGTGTAACAACTGCCATTTTGTGTTTAGCCATCCCTATATTGGTGGAGATCACCATTTCTATACCCTAGCCTATGAACGTGAGGGATACCCGACGTGGACTTGGGAGTTTCAGAAAACCTTTGACGTTATCAAAAATATGGGGAGCCCGGACTTACGTTTGATTGAGATTGGCGCCGGTAACGGCTCTTTTTTGCGAAGAGCAGTCCAACTTATAAAATCAGACAACATAACAGCGATGGAATTTTCAGACTATGGCTGTCGTGAAATATCAAAGCTTGGAATTAATTATTATCAAAAAGACATCAAAGAATTTATACCTACATCACCGGTTGATATTATTGCAATGTTTCAGGTCCTTGAACACATGGACCAACTTAGCGCAACGTTCAACCATCTATACGCGCTCCTGAAAAGCGGCGGTAGTCTATTTATTGCCGTTCCAAGAGCAGAGCGGATAACCTTTAATGAACAGCATGGGGCTTTACTTGATATGCCCCCTAATCATATTGGGAGATGGAACAAAAAAGCATTTGAAATTGTGGCTGAAAAATATGGTTTCGATCTTGTGCAATATCAGCAAGAAACCCCAAAGTTTTGGTCTGGGTTCAAACAGCTCACGTCATACCGCGTTCTCAGAAAATCTCAAATAAATGGCACACTTGAAAACTTAGCACTAAGTGTAAAAAACAAGCGGATTAGATCTGTACTCTATCGTGGGCTTTTTGCTCTTTATTCTCCTTTTGCAATATTTCCAGTCCTTAAAATGGTCCGTGCGGGCCTGGGTAATTCGCAATGGGTCCAGATGGTAAAGAAATAACTACGCTGATAGCTGGATAATAGTCGTACTGCCGCCAGATGAATATGAAGAATTATTATTGTAGAAAACAGCTCCACCCATGGGCGTAATTTTACTACTGCCCACCGGGGCCTGACTGTCTGGGTTCGGCCCAGGGTCTCCGCACTCGAACATC
>DNPO01000327.1:0-858 GCA_003501375.1 Candidatus Sumerlaeota bacterium
CGCGACGACCGCTTCCTGCTCTGCCGGAAGAACCGCGACACGTCCAAATTGATCCTTCCCGGCGGACGCATTGAACCCGGCGAAACGCCGCTCGAGTGCCTGAAGCGCGAACTGATCGAAGAACTGGGCGGCATTGGAGCAGATAACCTGGTTTATATCGGAACATATCAGGATCGCGCGGCCTGCGACGATCCAACAGTGAACAAAACCGTCGAAATCCAACTCTACCAAGGCGACCTGACAGTCGAACCAACGCCCACTTCTGAAATCGTCGAGTTGGTGTGGTTCGGCCCGGACAGCGACCGCTCGCAATTGCCCCCCAGCATCGTCAATAAGATTCTGCCGGACTTACTGGAACGGAAAATATTGCGTTGGTGAAATCATCTGGGAGATTCAAACAATGAATGACTTGGAACTGTTGTATGCAAGTATTGAATCCAAAGGGCGGGCAGCCATCCAGAGTGGAAATGAGTTCATTGATGAGAACTTAAACCACATGGAGCAAGACCACAGGCTGGCATTAACGTTGCTCATCAGTTTGCGCGGTCCCATTGTAAACAAACTCCGCTTGCTGGAGCAGGAAATCAGAGCGGTTGAGCCGCAACAATATTATTATCCCGATGCGGACATGCACGTAACGCTCATTGAGTTGATTTGCAGTACGCCGACATTTACCCGAGACGAAGCGGTGATTCAGCAGGGTGTTGAAATTATTGAAGAAGCGATCAGGAATTTAGAACCGTTTGACATTGCCTTCAATGGCATCATTGCAAGCAATGGCGCCATTTTGGCCAGAGGATATTATCAGGACGGGGTGCTGGCGCTGCGCGAGAGCGTTAGAAAAGTCGCGAAGCAACG